>JBOGXL010000515.1:0-3978 GCA_050694575.1 Actinomycetota bacterium
CCGATTGCTTGAGCTTGGCTCGGCCCAAGCCGATCTCTGGGGGATCAACTTGTACCCGGATCAGCACCCCGGCGAGGACTGGATCGAGTTTGACTCGATGATCAATATCCGGCCGGCTCGGGGTAACCGGTCGCGATCGGTCGAGGATCCGACCGCGCAACGGCGCATCCGTGAGGTGGTAGCAAAGTTGGTGAGGGCGAGTGACTGAACCCACGGCCACACACGCTGAGCTTGCTTCAGGCCGCTGGCAGACACTGTCGCTGATCGAGCAGCTTGGCAACGTTGGCAGCGAGGTCGGTCGGGCCATCCGGGCGAAGGCTCACGGCAATGAAGAGCGGATGTGGCTCGCCTTGACGCGAGCGTTGGATCTGATCGATCTGACCTCAGCTGATCCCCGCTTTCGGCACCGACTTCGGGAGATACGGCGAGCCCGCGAGGTCCTCTGCGATTTTCTGCTTGGAGACAACGCTTACGGATCCTCGGCCGAGAACCTTGAGGCCTACTTCATGCGCTTCGCTCTAGCGGCTCGCCTTCACCGTTAAAGCGCCGTCCGCCCTCCTTTGTGCCCGAGCCGCCTCGCCTTCGTCACCAGCCAGACGACTGTGCCAATCGCAAGCAGGGCGAGACCTCCGACTACGCTCGAGATCGGCAGGCTGAAAGCGATCGTCAGACAGCCCACCAAGCCCAGGCCTGAGAGCAAACGTGACCACCGCCGTTCGTCCCGGCTGAGTGTCCAGGCCGACGCGTTAGCGATCGCGTAATAGACGAGAACGGCGAAGGAGCTGAAACCGATCGCGCCGCGGAGGTCCGTAGTGAGGACAGCGGCAATGACCGCGATGGCAATCATCAGCTCGGCTCGGTCCGGGACGCGGCTCCGAGGATGAACGGCATCCAGCGATCGCGGCAGATCGCCGTTGCTCGCCATGGCGAACGCGGTGCGGCTGACGCCTGCGAGCAATGACAGGAGAACACCGAGTGTCGCGACGGCGGCACCCACGCGAACCGCCGGCGCCGCCCATGACAGCGACCCGGAGCGGACCGCGTCAGCGAGTGGCGAGTGCGAGCTCGCGATCGATCTCGGTCCGATCGCAACGAGCGCCGAGACGCCGACCACCACATAGACGGCGAGCGCGAGGAGCAATGCGATCGGGATCGCCCGTGGGATGGACCGTTCGGGTTCGACCACTTCCTCGCCCAGCGTCGCTATCCGCGCGTAGCCGGCGAAAGCGAAGAACATCAGCCCCGCGCTTTGCAACGTTCCGCGAACTCCCCCGGCCGTGAGTGAGCCGATATGGGAGAGGCGAGCAGCTCCTCCCGCTAGACAAGCCACAACCACCAGCGCAAGAGCAGCGAGCACGAGGACGACGATGAGTTTGGTGAGTCCGGACGTCTTCCTCACTCCGAGCAAGTTCACGCCGGTCAAGACGACCACGGCGGCGAGCGCGAGCCAGCGGGAGGCCGTGCCGCCAACGGCGTAGGACCCGAACGTCAAGGCGATCGCCGCGCAACTCGCCGTCTTGCCGATCAGGAATCCCCAGCCGGCGAGAAACCCCCAGAGCGATCCGAGTCGCTCGCGGCCGTACACATAGGTTCCCCCCGATGCGGGGTAGAGGGCAGCAAGCTGGGCCGACGACGTCGCGTTGCAGAAGGCGACGACGGCCGCGATGCCGAGACCGACGAGGAGGCCACCGCCGGCCGCGCGCGCCGCGGGACCGATCGCGGCGAACACGCCCGCGCCGATCATCGATCCCAGGCCGATGAAGACGGCGTCCGAGCCGCTGAGACGGCGTGCCAAGCGAGAGCTGTTACCGGGCTCCACGTCGATCAGCTCGACGCTGCGGGCCGAAGCCTAGCGTCAGCGCGGCTGGAAGAGCTCGACGACGTTTCCCGACGGGTCTTCGATCAGGGTCTGCCGGCCGCCCGGTCCGGTGACGATGTCATTCCGGAAGCTCACGCCGTCCGACTTGAGACGATCGACCTCTGACGCGAGATCGTCGATGATCATGTGAATCCTGTTCCATCCGCCGGGGCCGGGCTTCTGCCCGTCGGGCATGGGACGACCGGCTGAGCTGTCCGGCCCGCTGAGCAGCAGCCGCAGATTGCCCCGGGTCACGTCGGCGAATGCGGGGAAGCTGTTCAGCACTGTGAACCCGAGGTGGGTCGTGTAAAAGTCGACGGCAGCGGCGACGTCGTCGACCATGTAACGGACGTTCACGGTTTCCTCGGCGGTCATAAGACCCTCCTCTCCTCGTGTCCCTACGCAGCCATTTGCGCGATGAGCAGCCTGATTCGGTTCTCGACGTCGTCCGCCGTTCGCTGGAACAGCGGGTAGGTGTCCTCGTCCGTATCCCCTTCGGAAGCTGGGTCGGCCATGCTCCAGTGGGCGGTGGTCGGCTGACCGGGAAACTCCGGACAGATCTCGCGCACCTTGTCGCACAGAGTGATGACGCGGTCGAAGAGCGAGCGGGTGAAACGGCCCAGATGCTTGCTTGGTCGGCCCGAGACGTCGATCCCGCGCTCGGCCATCACCCGCACCGCGTTGGGATGGAGTCGTCTGGGATGACTCCCAGCGCTGCGGGCTTGGGTCTGATGACCGGAGAGATACTCGAGCAGCGCCTCTGCCATCTGCGAGCGCGCGCTGTTGCCGGTGCAGAGAAACAGGACCTTCGGCGCTCGCTTACGCGCGATCTTGACCGGTTCGGCCGGAACGGCGGCGAGCCGCAGCCCCGGCTGGAGGGCGGCACCGACGGAGCACAGGAGCTCGCCACAGCGCTGCGGCTCGACCCGGTAGTAGTTGTCGCGCCCGTCTGCGGAGCTTCGCCGAGCCGACACCAGGCCCGCCTTGCGCAGCTTGGCCAGGTGATAGGAGACGAGGTTCTGAGGTTCGCCGAGAAGTTCCGTGAGCTCACCGACCCGACGGTCGCTTTGTGTCAGCTCGCGCAGCAGCCGCCATCGATGCGGTTCGGCCACCAGCTGAACGAACTCCAGCGGAGAGATCTCGTCGGCGACTCTGGGCACGTCGAAACTATATCAAACTGGCTTGATGTATTGCAATTGGGGACGACCCGCGAAAAGTAGTCCTGGATGCAAACCGGTGGCCGCGGCTGTTCGCTCGGCCGTCTGCACGGCAGTTGCTCGTGGCTGTCGGTGGCCAGTGCAAGGCTCGGGTACGTGGGCAAGCGCAGCCGGAAACGCCGCTACCTCGCCGCCGTGCCAGACCGGGCAAACGGCCAGGCGCCGCGCGTCCGCGCTCGTCAGACCCCCGGCGCTCGGTTTTCGGGTGGTGCGTCGGCCGGCACGGCCCCCGCGCCGCTCAACTGCGAGATCGACGACGTCGTCAACGCCGTCGCCGCGGGCATGCTCGACGATGACCTCGATCGCCTCGCCGGCGTGGTCTCCGATCGGATGGCGGTGCTCAAGCACGCGCGCTCGGTCGCGCTCATGGCGAGCCTTGACATTGGCGACCGCGTCCGCATCGACGCTGGAGTCCGTCCGCTCTATCTGCAGGGCGCCCTTGGCACGGTCGCCGGCTTCGTCGCCAAGGGCGTGGTAATCAAGCTCGACTACCCCGTGGGACGGTTCGTCACCGGAGAGGTCCGCTGCCCGCCGGGCGCCGTCGAGCTCCTGACCGACGACGGCTGACGTGACTGCAGAGAAGGGCGTTCCCGACCACGTTCGCATAGACCTGCGCCGCCGACTCGAGGCGCACGCGCGAGGCGAGCTTGGCTCACGCGTGCGGGAGCTGATCCTGACGTTCCGGGCGCGATTCGCCTACGTTGATGCCGTCATCGACGAGCCCGACCCGGGCACGATTCACCTGTTCCGCTTGCGCTACACCGGACACCCAGACGCATGGCACTTCGCCTTCTACAAGTACAGCGACGGGCGATACGAGCCGTCCGTGGGGATGACCGGATCCTTCCTCGTCACCCCCGAAGAGGCGTTGGACTGCGCCGCCTTCGCCTACCTGAGATGAGC
>JBOGXL010000516.1:0-3045 GCA_050694575.1 Actinomycetota bacterium
GCGATCCGGAGTTCCTGCGCATCGGCCAGCAGGTCGAGGACCGGGCCGTCGAGGAGCTGAAGAAGCTGCGCGAGGAACGCGATGATGCCGCGGTGAAGAAGGCGCTGACGGCGTTGACGGATGCCTGCAATGGGGACGACAACCTGATCCCGTACATCCTCGACGCCACGCGCGCGTATGCCACGGTCGGGGAGATCGCCGAGGCGATGGCCGCGGTCTACGGGCGCTACCGCGAGGCGCCGCGCTTCTGAGGAGCGGGACGTCAACGCCCGGGCACCTAAGCTGGCCCTCACGGCGTCGGTCATCGGTCTTCTGTTGGCCCTCGCGCTGGGCGTCATCCGCCTCTTCGGGGAGAAGGCGCCCGTCCACGCCGCGGAGTGGTGGATCGGCGACCTCGCATTGGCCGGGTTGGTCGCGGCGCCGGCGTTGCTCGGCCTGCTCGGAGCGTTCGGGCGCGAGATGTTGCTCCTGCCGGCCGGCGTCACCAGCGCCGCCCTCGCGCTCACGTTCTTGTCCGGAGCCGGGCTCCCGCTGATCGTCCCCGGTGTGCTCTATCTGATCGCTTTCGCGCGTCGCGTGGAACGTCGGATCTCCGTGGTCGCGGTCGTGTTGCCCACCGTGGCCGTGGCAGCGGCGTTTGCCGCCCTGCTCATCGGCTCGTACCAGACCGTCTGTTGGCGGGAGGTTCGCGGCGCGGACGGCAGGACCGCGCTGACCCGTGATCGCGCTGCCGAGAGGCTCTCGAGCGAAGGGAGCTTCAGATCCGATCGCGTGGGCAACGACGTGGTGTCCGCCGGATGCACGAACGGTGCCATCGATCCGAAGCGGTCGCTCGTCGCGCTGGGAGCGACGGCGGCCGCGGTCGCGACGGGTCGCAAGCTCGCGTGACGCATTGGTCTACGGAACGCACGGCTTCGCTCATTGGATCGTCGGCCGAGTGGGGGGATCCGGTTCACCCACGTCTTCCTCGCCGGGCCGTCTAGGCGATAGCGACCATGCGGTCGATCGCGCCTTTGGCCTGGGCGGCGATGTCCGCAGGGACGGTGATACGGTGCTCGAGGTTCTCGAGGGCCCAGAGCGCTTTCGGAAGCGTGATCCGCTTCATGAAGTGACACACCGCGCCGGGTGTGGCCGGGATGAACTCCTTGCCCGGCGCCTCCTTGCGCAAGCGGTGCAGGATGCCGGTCTCCGTCGCGACGACGAAGCTTCGACGGGGCGAAGACTGTGCGTGACGGACCATCCCTTCCGTGGACAGGATCTTGGTTCCGTTCGAGTCGATGTCGCCTTCGCCGAGGCGGTACATGGTCTGCGTGACACAGCCGCATTCAGGATGGATCAGGAAGTCCGAATCCGGGTTGCGCACGCGCATCTCACCGATGTCGGCGGGGTCGATGCCGGCGTGCACGTGGCATTCGCCCATCCAGATGTGCATCTTCCGTCCGGTTTTCCGTTCGAGGTAGGCGCCGAGGAACATGTCCGGGAGGAACAGGATCTCGCGGTCTTCCGGGATCGAGTTGATGATGGCCTCGGCGTTGCCCGACGTGCAGCAGTAGTCGGAGAGGGCCTTCACTTCGGCCGTCGTGTTGACGTAGGAGACGACGACGGCGTCGGGGTACTCGGCCTTCCAGCGACGGAGATCGTTCGCGGTGATCGTCGACGCGAGCGAGCAGCCGGCTTCCAGGTCGGGCAGGAGGACCGTCTTGTCGGGGGAGAGGATCGCCGCCGTCTCGGCCATGAAGTGCACGCCGCAGAACAGGATGACGTCGGCGTCCGTCGCCTCGGCCTGGCGCGAGAGCCCAAGCGAGTCGCCCACGTAGTCGGCGACGTCTTGGATCTCGGGCACCTGGTAGTTGTGGGCGAGGATCACGGCGTTGCGCTCGCGAGTCAGGTCGCGGACGCGCGCAGCCAGCTCGTCCGGGCCCATCCCTCGGTACTTCTCGGCGTAACCGTTCTGGCAGGCCACGTGCCTTCTCCTCGCTGCTCTCGAGGACTTTGTGAATCAAATCACGATGTCCCGACGAGACTTCTTTGCTCGTGCTCTATGGGATTGGCTACGAGCTTATCCGGTCCGACGTCGTGACGGTGACCCCGGCCCGGGACATCTCCTCGACCGCCGATGCGCCGTCGCCGGGGGTGAGGTCGACGGCTCTGATGGCGTCGGTGAGGACCACGGCCTCGAAGCCGTGCTCGATCGCTTCGATGGTCGTCGCGCGGACGCAGTAGTCCGTCGCCAAGCCCGTCACGACGACGCGCTCGACGCCGCGTGCCCGCAGTCGGTCGGCGAGGTCGGTTCCGGCGAAGCCCGAATACCCGTCGGTAGCCGGATCCGTTCCTTTCTGGACGATCTCGTCGGCATGGGAGATCTCGAGATCCGGATGGAAGCCGGCTCCCGGCGTGTCTTGGACGCAATGCTCGGGCCATGGACCTCCCCGACTCGAGAAGGAGGAATGTCCGGGCGGGTGGAAGTCCTGCGTCGCGATGACGTGGCGGAAGAGCGGCATCAGCCGGTTGATGACGGGCACGACATCGTCGCCTTCGGGTACGGCGAGCGCACCGCCCGGACAGAAGTCGTTCTGGACGTCGACGACGATGAGCGCGTCGGTGTCCGAGACCTTCATCTCGACCGACTCTATACACTCCCTTTCCCATGGGTGACCTCGTTTCTGTCGTGCGACGCGATGCGGTGGGCGTGATCCGCATCGACAGGCCGAAGGTCAACGCGCTCAACGTGCAGGTCGTGACCGAGCTCAACGACGCGTGCGCCGAGGTCGAAGGGGACCGGTCGATCCGCGCAGCGGTGATCTACGGTGGCGAGCGAACGTTCTCGGCCGGCGCCGACCTCGAGGAGATGTCCGAAGGGTCACCGGAGGACGTGCGCGGGCGCGTGGGCGAGCTCCAGAGGGTGTGCGACAGGATCGAGGCGCTTCCCGTCGTGACCATCGCAGCGGTCAACGGTTACGCGCTGGGGGGTGGCTGCGAGCTGACTCTGGCGTGCGACTTCCGTTTCGCATCGACGGGTGCGCGTTTCGGTCAGCCGGAGATCGT
>JBOGXL010000517.1:0-2343 GCA_050694575.1 Actinomycetota bacterium
GACGTCCAACGTGCGCGGCGCGCCCATCGAGGTGTACGTGGGCGGCGGGAAGGTGCTCGCGACCTACCCGATGGGCCCGGTGGCCGGGACGGCGTGGAACATCACGATGATGTCCTACGCCGGGACGCTTCACATGGGCGTGCACTCCGACCCCGCGGCCGTCGCCGACACCGACCTGCTCACCCGCAGCCTGCGCGACGGCTATCGCCAGCTCCTCGCCGCCGGCGGCGTGCTGTGAGCCAGGATGCGCCGTCAGGCGCCCCTTCGAACGGCGAACGAACCTCGCGCTCGGTGGCCTTCTTCGATCTCGACCACGGCGTGCTGACCAAAGGCGCGCCCGATCTTCTGTCCGCGCACCTCGTCTCCCCCGGGCGCGACATGGCCGGACGTCTCCACCGCCTGGCCGACCGCGTCACCGGTCCGCTCGGGGCTCCCTTGGCCGGACGCATGATGGCCCGCGCCCTCGTCGGGACGACGGTGGATGCGCTGCGTCACGCCGGACACGTCGCCGCCGGAGAAGCCCAGCTCGCATCGCACGCGCCTCCCGTCATCGCTGAGCACCGCGCGGCCGGACGCCGCGTCGTCGCCACGACGCAGATGCCGGGCTACGCGGCCGGGCCGCTGGCGGAGTCGCTCGGCTTCGACACGGTCATCGCCACGCGTTGCACCGAGCGGGACGGCGAGCTGACGGGCGAGCTCGAAGGGCCGTACGTGTGGGGGCGCGGCAAGCTCGAGGCGATCAAGCAGTGGACGAAGGACAACGGCGCGTCGCTCAAGCGCAGCTACTACTACGGGGGCGCAAACTCAGACGCGGCGCTACTCGCCGAGGTGGGCCGTCCGGTCGTGGTCGATCCCGATCCGCGGCTGGCCGCCATCGCGTGGCTCAAGGGCTGGCCGACGCGTTCTCTTCGCGCGCCGGCCGGTGTGGCACGGCTGTTCGGACGGGAGCTCCAGGAGTGGGTGCGGCCGTTCTCGCGTCCGGAGCTCGTGACCAACGCGCGCTTCGAGTTCACCGATCTCGACCACATCCCGCGCGAGGGCCAGGCGATCGTCGTGGGGAACCACCGCAGCTACTTCGACTCGATAGCCGTGGGCCTGGCGATCAACCAGGCCGGGCGCGTGGCGCGCTTCCTCGGGAAGAAGGAAGTGTTCGACGCGCCGGTGGTGGGAGCGGGCGCGCGGCTGATGGGCGGGATCCGCGTGGAGCGCGGGACGGGCTCGGACGAGCCGCTGCACGAAGCGGCGGCGGCGCTCGAGGCCGGGGAACTGATCTGCCTGATGCCGGAAGGAACGATCCCGCGGGGTCCGGCCTTCTTCGATCCGGAGCTCAAAGGACGCTGGGGCGCGGCGCGCCTGGCCGCGATGAGCAAGGCGCCGGTGATACCGCTCGGCCTGTGGGGGACGGAGAAGGTGTGGCCCCGCAACGCGCGCCTGCCGACCCTCAACCCGCTGAACCGTCCGTTGGTGACGGTGCGGGGGGGCCCGCCGGTGCGGCTGAGCTACGGGAACCCGGACACCGACACGAAGTCGATCATGTCGGCGATAGTGGATCTGCTCCCCGACGAGGCCAAGGAACGGCACGAACCGACCCCCGAGGAGCTCGCGAAGACGTACCCGGCCGGCTACAAGGGCGACCCGTCACAGGAGTCGGACCGGAGGCCGGGAACCGACACCTGAGCGAGCCCGGCAACGACGGGTCTACGGCAACGGCACCCGTAAGCCCTCGCCGTGAACGATCACTTCGCGGTAGGGGCCGACCCGCTTCCCCCGCATCACCTTCCAGAGCTGCTCGAAGCCCAGGCGGATCACGAGATGCGAGCTGCTCCCCTCCCAACCGTGTCCCGCGATCGGGCTTTCGTAGCCCGTGTCGGATGCCGCCGAGTCGACCGCCAGTCCAGTGATCGTCGTCCCCGCCTCGCCGTCGCCTCGTCCGACGACGGTGTAGAGCTCTGTCGGAACGCCCACGCGTCGCAACTGCTTCGACATGTCGCGGCTCTGGTTCGCCTGGACGAGCAGGTCGTCCACGCCGTGAACGAGGATCGCGCTCCGCAGGTACGCCATCTCCTCGACCCGCGCCAGGTTGGTCAGGTGCAGGTACCGGTCCGGCACTTCATGGGGGGCACCACCTGCCTCCTGCTCGACGTCCTCACGGAACTCCGCCGACACCTGGCTGAACGTCGCGTACTCCTGGACCAGGTTGTGCACGCCCTCGACGGCGACCAACGCGTCGACGAGCGGCTTGCCGTCCGGCCTTCGCGCTCGAGGATGAGCTACGAGCATCCCCGAGGCGTTCCCGCCCATGCTTATCCCTAGAGCGAAGACCTCCTTGACCGAAGGGAAGCG
>JBOGXL010000518.1:0-3457 GCA_050694575.1 Actinomycetota bacterium
CTTCCCGGCCGCGCAGAACATGCTGCTGGCAGCGCGCGCGCTCGGGTTGGGCGGCTCGATCTTCAACCTTCCGATGGTCGGCGGGAAGGAGCTCTACGAGCTGCTCGGCATCCCGGAGACCAACGAGGTCTACTGCGTCGTCCCCATCGGCTACCCGATGGACAGGCCGGGGCCGTTGAGCCGGAAACCAGTGAAGAAGGTCGTGTACCTCGAGCGCTTCGGACGTGCGTGGCCCTTCGCCGCCGAGCAGCCCGACGAGGGCTGGACCAGCAGATGGACGAACGAGGAGAACTGATGGCCTACGAGGAGATCATCTACGACGTCAGCGATCGCATAGCGACTATCACCCTCAACCGTCCCGACCGACTGAACGCGTTCACCACGACGATGGCGCGAGAGCTCATCGACGCGTTCGGTCAGGCCGACAACGACGACGATGTGCGCGTCGTTATCGTGACGGGATCGGGCCGCGGCTTCTGCGCGGGCGCCGACCTGGGGGCCGGAGGCGCAACCTTCGACAACCGCGTGCGTGGCGGCGCACAGAGCATCCAGGAGCATCGCGACGGCGGCGGTGTCGTCACCTTGCGGATCTACGACATGTCCAAACCGGTAATCGCGGCCATCAACGGACCGGCCGTGGGCGTGGGCATAACGATGACGCTCCCGATGGACGTGCGCCTCGCCGTCCCCGACGCCAAGATCGGCTTCGTCTTCGCGCGGCGCGGGATCGTGCCCGAAGCGTGCTCGAGCTGGTTCCTTCCGCGCATCGTCGGCATCGGACGAGCGACCGAATGGGTCTATTCCGGCCGAGTCTTCCCCGCGACCGAAGCGTACGAAGCCGGGCTCATCCAGCACATCTGCGCGCCCGACGTGCTGCTCGAGCGCGCCCACGAGATCGCCCGCGAGATCGTCGACAACACCTCGGCCGTCTCCGTCGCCCTGTCCCGGCACCTGCTCTGGCGAGGCCTCGGCCTGGACCACCCTATGGAAGCCCACAAGGTGGACTCCAAGGCCATCTACGCGATGGGACGGTCGGCCGACGCCGCCGAAGGCGTCACGGCGTTCCTCGAGAAGCGCGACGCGAAGTTCCCGATGACCGTCCCGAAGGACCTGCCCGACTTCTTCCCGTGGTGGGAGGAACGGCGGTTCTCGGACCCGTCGCCCTAGGCCATAGCCGTCGCCTCGAGCTCCACCATGAGCTCGGGGAAAGCGAGGCGCGCCACACCGAGAAGGGTGCCGGGAGGCATCACGCCGGCCTCCCCCAGGGGCCCAGCGAGCGCGCCGGCGTTCTGCATGAAGGAGTCGACATCCGTGGTGTACATGTTCAGCCGGACAACATTTGCCAGCGTCATGTCCGCGTCCTTCAGCACAGTTATCAGGTTGTCGAGCGCAAGCGACACCTGAGCCGCCATGTCACCAGGATGTTGGGGTTCGCCGTTGGCATCGACAGCCGTCTGACCGGCACAGACGAGGACCTTCGAGTGCCCCTCAACGATCTCGGCTTGGTTGAAGCCGAAACTCAGCGACCACTCCCAAGGATTGACGGGTGTCCGTTTCACGTCTGCCTCCTTCGCGGTTACGCCGACGATGTTCTGGTTCAGCCGACGCTTCGCGCCCCTCCTTTCGGGCTTCGGGGTGGCTAGGCTACTCCCGCTTCCACGGATTGGGAATGGGAAGATGAGGCCGATGGAGCGCACGATCATCGCTCCCGAGCGCACTCGGGACGTCGAGGACGAGCAGACGTGGCAACCGGACAAGCCGTGGCTCGTCATCGTTCACAACGACCCGATCAACCTCATGTCGTATGTGACGTGGGTCTTACAAACGCTCTTCGGCTATCCGCGCCCGAAGGCCGAAAAGCTGATGATGGACGTCCATACCAAGGGCAAGGCCGTCGTCTCGTCGGGCCCCCGCGAGAAGGCCGAAGCCGATTGCTTCCGCCTCCACGCCTACGGCTTGTGGGCGACGATGTCGAAATCGGACTAGTGGCCGACTTCCGTCCGGCTCCGGGTGGAGCGACGCTCGCGCTGGACGAGATCGAAGCCGGCGTCCTGCGCCAGCTCGCCGCCGAGATGCGTGCACTGCTTGCGGGAAACAAGCATCACGACGACGCCGTGTGGAAGCGGCTGTTCCCGGCCGCCTATGAACAGGCCGACGACCAAACGGCGTACGAGGATCTCGTCGGTGACGATCTGACCAAGCACAAGCTCGACGCCCTGGACATGGTGTCGACGGCCCTCGGCGACGGCGCGGCCGAGGTCACGATCACCGGCGACGACCTCGGCACCTGGCTCGCCTGCCTGACCGATCTGCGGCTGGCCATGGGGGTCCGCCTCGACGTCGACGAGGAACGCATGAGCCGGGAGGTCGATCCTCGTGATCCCGATGCGCAGGCCCTGACCGTGCTGCATTGGCTCGGCTGGCTCCAGGAGGGCTTGTTAAGGTCCCTGGATGGCTAGTTCGTACGAAGAGCTCATCGAGCGCCGCAAGGACATGGCGCTTATCGGGTCGACCGCCGCCCTGTTGGGCTGGGACCAGCAGACGAAGATGCCGCCCGGCGGCATCGAGCACCGCAGCAAGCAGATGGCGCAGCTCGCCGGGCTCATCCACGAACGCGCCACGCATCCGCGCGTCGGCGAGCTGTTGGCCGAGTGCGAATCCGACGCCGAGCTCACGGCCGACGCGCACTCGGACTCGGCGGCGAACCTTCGCGAGATCAGGCGCGAGTACGACAGGGAGACGAAGCTCCCGGCCGACCTCGTCGAGGACATCGCTCGCACGACATCGCTCGCCGAGCACGAATGGGCGGAAGCGCGCGCGAAATCCGACTTCTCGCAGTTCAAGCCGTGGCTCGAGAAGAACATCGAGCTCTTCAAGCGCGCCGCCGAGTGCTACGGCTGGGGGCCGGACGAAGAGCCGTGGGATGCCCTCGCGGAAGGGTACGAGCCCGGGATGCGGGCCAAGCAGGTGGAAGCCGTGTTCACGCCGTTGCGCGACGACCTGCAGAAGCTCGTGTCCGATCTCATGTCCGGGTCCCGCCGGCCGTCGACCGCGGTTGCCGGCATCAACCTGCCGATCGACGAACAGAGCGCGTTCGTCCGGAAGGTCGCCGAAGCGATGGGCTTCGACTTCTCGCGGGGTCGCATCGACACCACGGTCCATCCTTTCTGTTCCGGCTCACACCCCGGCGACGTCCGGATCACCACACGGTTCTCCGAAGACAAGCTCTTCGACGCGCTCGGCTCGACGATGCACGAGGCCGGCCACGGCCTGTACGAGCAGGGCTTGCCTCCCGAGCACAACGGCACGCCGCTGGGGGAAGCAGTGTCCCTCGGCATGCACGAGAGCCAGAGCCGCATGTGGGAGAACTTCGTCGGCCGCTCACGGCCCTTCTGGCAGTGGTGTCTGCCCGAGGTGAACAAGACGTTCGGCGACGCCACCGCGCACCTGTCTGCGG
>JBOGXL010000519.1:0-15315 GCA_050694575.1 Actinomycetota bacterium
TCGTCTCCGAGTAGATCGCGCGCCACCGCTCCTCGTCGAGCGACCGGAAGCCGTTGTCGATCACTACGCCGCCCGGCACCTCGGCTCCCATCCCCGCGAGGAAGCATGCGGCGGCCTGCGTAGCGCGCTGCGCGCCGGACGAGACCACGAGGTCGTACGGGCCCTTCAGCGTCGCACCTATGCGAACGGCGTCGGCCACGCCCTCGGGCGTCAGCACGTCCCCGTCGTCGGCGGTGTGCCGCCTGAGCTCGATCGTCTTCGCCTCCGTCACCGCTTGTAGCCTGGGCTCATGTTGCTGCTCTTCAACACGTTAACGAGGCAGAAGGAGGAGCTGACCCCCTCGAACGGGCGGGTGAAGATGTACTCGTGCGGGCCGACGGTCTACCGCCCCGTCCACATCGGCAACCTCCGGTCGTTCCTGCTGGCCGACCTCGTCCGTCGTGTCATCACCTATCACGGCGTCGACGTCTTCAAGGTCATGAACATCACCGACGTCGGCCACATGACCGACGAGCTCACCGACGAGGGCCGGGACCGCATGCTGCTCGCCGCGGAGGACGAGGGCCTGACCACCTCGGAGATCGCGGCGCGCTACACGGACGCCTTCTACGCGGACACGGCGGCGGTGAACATCCGGCCGGCCGACATCTATCCCAAGGCCTCCGACCACATCCCGCAGATCATCGAGCTCGTCGCCAAGCTGATCGAGCGCGGCCACGCCTACGAGGTCGATGGGACCATTTACTACGACGTCACGTCGTTCCCGTCCTACGGCCGCTTGTCCGGTCAGTCGCTCGAGGACATGCGGGCCGGTCATCGGCATGAAGGCGTCGACTCTCGCAAGCGGAGCCACCAGGACTTCACCCTCTGGGTCGCGGCCGGGCCGCGGCGAGAGCTCGTTTTCGACTCGCCGTGGGGGACCGGCTACCCGGGCTGGCATATCGAATGCTCGGCCATGTCGCTCCACCACCTCGGCGATCGGTTCGACCTCCACACGGGCGGGATAGACAACCGCTTCCCGCACCACGAGGACGAGATCGCGCAGTCGGAGGGCGCCGTCGGCCACCAGGTCGTCGGGACGTGGATCCACGGCGAGCACGTCCTCATGGATCAGACGAAGATGGCCAAGTCGGCCGGCAACGTCGTCCGCATCACCGACCTCGTCGACCAGGGTCACGACGCCCTCGCCTACCGTTACTGGTGCCTCACCGCCCGGTACCGCCGCCAGGTCCACTTCACCTCCGACGCACTCGTCGCCGCGGGCACGGCGCTCCGCCGGCTGCGCGAACAGATGTCGCTGCTCGGCGCGCCGGCTGATGCTCCGCCGACCGACACGCAGCTGCGCTTCACCATGCGCGACGACACGGCGCTCGCCTACCACGACAGGTTCATAGCGGCACTGGACGACGACCTCGACTTCCCGACGGCGATCCGGATCCTCCACGAGGCCACAACCGACGACGGCGTACCGCCGGACGTCCGACACCGACTCGTCGCGTCCTGGGACGAGGTCCTCGGTCTGCGGCTCGTCGGCTCCGACGATCTCCCCGGGCATCTCGCTGCGCTCGTACGCGAGCGGGACGAAGCACGCGACGCCAAGGACTACGCCCGCGCCGATGCGATACGGGATCGCCTCAGGGCCGAAGGGATCGAGGTCCTGGACTCGACCGGAGGCACGCGCTGGGTGAAGCGTTGAGTCGAGCGGCGCTCTCGCTCCGACCCAGGACGGTCAAGGCCTCACTGGAAGAGCTCCTGACCGGTCTCACCGCACGGGAGAGGTGGAAGAACGCCGACTCGTTATCCGGAAGCTTCCTCGAACGAGTCGTGATCGACGACGAGCCGTACGTCCTGAAGCACCTGCACGTCGACGACGACTGGATCCAGCGCGCTCAGGGCGACTTGCGAACGCGTCCCTACACGATGTGGACGTCCGGACTGTTCGATGCGTTCCCGGCGTGCCTCGACCACACGACGGTGGACGTCGCCGCCGGCCTCGGTCGCCATGGATGGGGCTGTGCCCTGCTGATGCGCGACGTGTCCTCGCACATGGTCGACGTCGGCGCAGGACTCATCCCGCTCGACCAGCACCTGGGGTTCATCGACCACATGGCGCGGTTCCACGCGCACTTCTGGGGCTTCCGCGACGTCATCGGCCTGAATCCCAGAGGGAACCTCTACTTCATGCTCTCGCCCCTGATGGCCGAGCTCGAAGCCGGCCGCGGCGCTCCCGACCCCGTTCCGAGCATGGTGCCCGACGGATGGCGCCGGTTGACGCAGGAAGCTCCGTCCCTGGCCAAGGTCGTCTTGCCCTTGCTCGACGAACCGTGGCCCCTGGTGGCGGCGCAGGCGAGAGGTCCGCGCACGCTCGTGCACGGCGACTGGAAGGCGGGCAACCTCGGCACCCACCCCGACGGCCGAACGATCGTTCTGGACTGGGCGTTCCCGAGCGAGGCCCCGCCCGCCGCCGATCTCGCCTGGTACATCGCCGTGAACTGCGACCTCCTCCCCCATCCCAAGGAAGAAACCATCGACGCGTACGAAGAAGCACTCGCCCGGCACGGCGTCGATACGGCCGGATGGTGGGAGGAGCAGCTCGAGCTCGCGCTCCTGGGTGCGGCCGTCCTGCTGGGCTGGTCCAAGACGGGGGCCGAGCTCGCGTGGTGGGAGGAACGCGTCCCTCGGGCGGCCCGCTTCCTTCCTGACTCCCCTCAGCGCGACTGAGCGGCTTCGCCCGGCTGCAGCGCCCGGTGGAGGCTCTCCTCGATGCGCCGGACGTGCTCTGGATCCATGACCCGGTGCCCCTCGAGGTCGTGCACGTAGAAGACGTCGACGACATCGACACCGAACGTGGCGATCTTCGCGAAGGAGAGGTCGCAGCCCGCGTCGACCAGCGCCTTGGTGATCAGTCGAAGCAATCCGAGGCGATCCTCCGTGTGCACCTCGACGACGGTGTGCGTCTCCGACGCGTTGTTGTCCACGACGACCTGCATCGGAGCGCGATGCCTTCCTCCGGCACGGCGCCGGCGTGTCTGCGCAGCCTTACGCCCGAGTGCGTCGTCGAGATCCAGGCGGCCCTCGAGGGCTCCGGCGATGTCGCGCTGCACCTGCTCCCATCGATCCTCCGGGACGGCGCCGTTTGCTCCGCGCACGCGGAAGATCTCGATGGCCACATTGTCCGAGCGCGTATAGATCTCCGCGTCGTGAACGTCGATACCTCGCAACGCGAGAACACCCGCCACCGTCGCGAAGAGGCCGGGTCGGTCTGGCGCAACGACGATGAGCTCATCGGCCTCGTCCAGCCGTTCGGCGGATGTGCGCACCTCGCCGGGCGCCACCGGCTCGCGCAAGAGATCGATCTGCCTGCGCGCCGAGTCGGGGTCGAGCCCGACGAGCCACGCTTCCGGCATCGGACCCACCAATCTCTCGGCCTGCTCTCGCGGAAGATCGAGAGCGACGGCGAGCTCGCTCAGCCGTTGGGACATCTCGGCCGGTGCGGCGGGAGCCCCCTCGAGCCGCTGTTTGGTCCGGGCGTACAACTCTCGGACGAGCGATGCGCGGAAGGACGACCACGCCTCGGGACCTGTGGCCAGCGAATCGGCCCGCGTGAGGAGGAAGAGCATGCTGAGCCGGCGAACGTCGCCGACGCGCTCGACCATCTCGTCGATGGTGCGTGGATCGTTGAGGTCCCTCCGCGTGGCCAGGGAGATGAGCGTCAGATGCTCCCGGACGAGGAACTCGGCGGTCGCCACGCGCGCCGCGTCGAACCCCATGCGCTCCATCGTCTCGGCGGTGAGCGCCGTGCCCAGCTCTGAGTGGTCGCCGCCGCGGCCCTTGCCGATGTCGTGCAGCAACGTCGCCACGAAGAGCGATCGATGGTCCTCGACGCGCGACCACGCCTCCTTCAGATCGGGCTCATCCGCCGAACGACTGGTCGCGAGCTCCGCTACCGCAGCGAACAGATGCCTGTCGACGGTGAATCGGTGGTACAGGTCGCGTTGTGGGAAGCACCTGATGGGCTCCCAGGTGGGGATCAACGCGCCGAGGAACCCCGCCGAATCCATCGCCTCGAGCGCGCGGACGCCGTTCGACCCCGATTGGAGGATGTCGAGGAAGACGTCCCGAGCCTCCGGGGACCAAGCGACCTCCGGAGTTTGTGCGAGCTCCTCCTGCAAACGATTGAGAGAGCCCCGGCCGATGGGCAACCCCAGGCGGACGGACGTCAAGAACACACGCAGCCACCCGGCGGGGTCGTCGCGGGGATGCGTCGCTGCTATCACTTCGATACGTCCGTCGATCACTGCGCATCCGCCTGTCAACGCCTCGCTGCTGGACGAACGCCAGCGCCGCCGGCGCCGGTGTGTTACCCGATCCCAGAAGCTGTGGACGACCGCGTCGACCTGACGCGCGTGTTGATAGAGCTCCTGCATGATGCGGTCGGCCGGCCCCGCACCGTTGCCTTCGTAACCCAGGCCCTTCGCGAGGTCGTCCTGCTCGGCGAGGTACAGCTGGTCCTGGTGGCGGCTCGTCAGAAGGTGCAAGCCGATGCGCAGGCGGAGGAGGAAGGAACGCGCGGCGGCGATCAGGTCGGCGTCGAGCCGACTCAGCTGCCCCGACGCCACGAGACCGCCGAGACCTTCTCCACCGGGAAGAACTTTCGAGGCCCACAACAAGGTGTGGATATCGCGCAGGCCCCCGGCCGAGTCGCGGATGTTGGGCTCGAGGAGGTGACCTGCGTGCCCATATCGCAGATGCCTGTCGGTGGAGGACTGCACGAGATCCTTGAAGAAGGAAGCGCGGCCGCGCTCGAGACGACGGCGAACCGAGCCGTCCAAATCGGAGAAAAGGCCGCGATCACCGGCGAGGAAACGCGCGTCGATGAGGGCGCACACCTCGTCGACGCGCTCGAAGCTGCGCACGACGTCCCGGGGCTCACGCACTCGGTCTCCGAGCTCGCGGCCCGAATCCCAGAGGGGATAGCGGATCTCGCGGTTCAGGGAGGTCACCTCGCTCGAGGACCACCCGCGGTAGAGGAGCAACAGGTCGAGATCGGACGCCGGGGCCAGCTCGCGCCGCCCGTAACCGCCGAGCGCCACGAGAGCCACGCCCGACCCGGGGTTCCCCGACCGGGCCAGAGCCGCCTCGAACAGCCCGCACACGACCTCGTCGACTTCGCGCGAGTGAGCCTCGACGATGTCGTCGGGCGGGGCGCCCGCGGATCTCAGCGCCTCGACGTTCGACCGCATCCGGGCGAAGGCCTCGCGTATCTCGGCGGTCACGGCGTTCAGTATCTGTCGAACCCGCTCGCCACGCTTCACGCCCGCCGGAACAAGGAGACTCCCCCGCGAACCCGCGGGGGAGTCTCAGTACTGCGTACACACCGGTGCTACTTCTTCTTCCGCCTCCTCGGTCGCTTCATCGCGACGTCGGGGGCGGCCGCCTTACGGCGCCGGCGCGCGGGCTTGCGCTTCGCCGCCTTCTTCCGAGCGGGCTTGCGCTTCGCCGCCTTCCTACGTGCCGGCTTGCGCTTCGCCGCCTTCTTCCGAGCGGGCTTGCGCTTCGCAGCCTTCCTACGTGCCGGCTTGCGCTTCGCCACCTTCCTACGCGCGGGCTTCTTACGTGCCGTCGACTTCGCCTTGCGCGCCGTTGACTTCCGACGCGAACGTTTCGCCGCCTTACGTGGCATCCAGGTCACCTCCCTTCTTCGGTTAGATGACCTCTCGCATGTAACGCACGTAGAACACAGCTGCACGTACAAACATAGAGGTCGTTCATCACCATAGCGGCAACTTGTGCGCGTGTGAAGGGTTTAACGCAACCTTGTCAAGGAGTTACCAACTACGCACGAGCTACGCGGATGTGCTAATGCACAACGATGTGCACCGCGCGGGGGGATCAGGATCGCGTTGCGTTGATTACCTAAACGGCAACGCGTGCGCGCGGACGTCGTCCGATACGCACCGAAGCAACGCGTGCCAAGACATCGCGGATGTCTTCGCCGTCGGCAACCAACGTGAACAAGCGGTGCGCCTGACGGCGTAAGCGCGTGCGTTCGCGCTCGGTGAGACCGCCCCAGATCCCGTAGCGTTCGCCGTTGGCGAGTGCATACTCCAAACAGTCCAGACGCACGGCGCAGTTCACGCACACGCGCTTCGCGGAATCACCAGGGCTGCCGCGCTCAGGAAAGAAGAGATCCGGATCCTCGCCGCGGCACAACGCACTCTCTTGCCAGTCGTAACGGATGCGCCACACGCCAAGCCCCCAGTCGCATCGACACGAACTTGTAATTACGTTCGTGTAATTGTAATAAGGGCGATGCGGCTGTCAAGAGGTGGGATCCAGACCCTTCTCGAGGAGTCTCAGCTCAGGTAGCGACGCCAGATCCACGCCGCGGATCCGATCATCGCAGACGACCCGAAGAGTCCCGCGACCGCCAGCCCTCGGTTCGGTGGTGTGGCTTCCGGGGTGGGCGTGGGACTCAGCGTCGGGATCGGCGTCGGCGTGGGTGGTTCGGTACGTGTCGGCGTCGCCGTGCTCGTAGCTGCGGGTGTCGCGGTCGCCGCTTCTGTTGGGATGGGTGTCGGCGTCTCGGTGGGGGCCGGGGTGGGCGTTGCGGAAGGAGGCGGTGTCAGACAGAAGGGCGGGAGGCAAGGCGGCTCCGACGGGCTCGGCGGGGGCGGGGAGGTAGGCGTGATCTGCGCGTGCGCATACGTCGTCAACGCGAGCCAGGCCGGGACACAGAGAGCAACTACGGTCAGGAGTCGGCGCACACTACATCTCAACGACGAGGTGGGTCTCCGTGGAACGCACACCGGCGAGGTTGTGGATCTGATCGAGGACGACCTCGGCCAGGTGACGGTCGTCTGGGAACTCGCAGAACGCGAAGACGTCCGGTTGTCCCCAGCACGTATGCGCTTGCCGGACGCCGTCTATGCCGCGGATCGTCGCCAGGACGTCCTTCGCGTGTCCGGCTTCGACCGACACCAGGATGTATGCCGCTGCGCCCATCTCACCGCTCCCCCGACAGCTCTCGTTTTTAGGGTACCGAGTGTAATCACCGACACATCGGCGCCGCCGACTACGATTGGATGCGGTGGCACGCGTCCTGCTCACGGGTCCGCCCGGGGTCGGCAAGACGACCCTTACGCTTGCGGTCGTCGACATCCTCCGGTCGCGCGGCGAATCGCTCGCCGGCTTCACGACCTCGGAGATCCGCCGCAGCGGCCGCCGGTCGGGATTCACCATCACGGGGCTGGGCGGGTTGGCGCGCACGCTGGCCCTGCGCGGAGCCCCCGGCCCCCGGGTCGGCGGCTACGGCGTCGACATCGCCGCCTTCGAGGAAGTGGCGCTCCTCGAGCTCCAGAACGGCATCGAGCTCGGATCGACGCTGGTCGTCGATGAGATGGGGCGGATGGAGCTGCTGTCCGATGCCTTCCGGGAGCTCGTTCCCGACATCTTGAGCTCCGACCGCCTCGTGGCCACGGTGCCCGAGCACCATCATCCCGTCACCGACGAGCTGAAAGTGCGGCCCGACGTCCACGTGGTGCAAGTTGTACGGAGCAAGCGCGCGGAACAAGCACAGCGCGTAGCCGAGCTCGTGCTCGACGCCGCCGGCGTGTACTCGCGATAGGACCTCGGCCGAGGCGGAACCGATGGCCGCCATCTGCAAACCTGTACCCCTGGGGACCGATTCGCTCGAACGTGGGAGGATAAGAAGGATGTCCAGGACAGCCGACGACTGGCCGCTCCTTCCCCGCCTGGAGGAGCCCCTCCCGCCGAGCCAAAGGCGCTCGTGGGGCAAGGTCTCGCACTCCGATAGGTATCGCAAACAGCGCACCGACCTCCTCCGGGCGGCCGCCCGGCTCGCCGCGCGGACGGGATACGAAGGGACGAGGGTCGCCGACATCGTCTCCGAGGCCGGGCTCTCGAAGAGCACCTTCTATGAGCACTTCGCCACGAAGGAAGAGTGCTTCGTCGAGCTGCACAGGCGAACCACCGGCCAGATGCTGCAGTCGGCCGTCGACACGGCCGAAGCCACCATCGACCGGGGCCCGTTCGAGTGCCTGGTCTCTGTGATCAAGGCCTTCATCGGCTACCGCGAGCGCAACCCCCGCCTCGCCGAGGTCCTCCGGGCCGAGTTCGGAGGAGGGTCCCAGCCCGACATCCGGCAGCAGCGCGAGGAGAACTTCCGCCGGACCGTCCACTTCTTCGTGACCCTCGGCCGGCGTCTCGGCTCCCCGCTCGACGACGAGGAGCTGGACCTGTCGGCCACCATCGTCATCCACGGCGTCACGGACATCCTCACCACGCTCCGTCGTGAGCCGGACGTGTTCGAGGAGCGGCTCGCGCAGATCGCGCGTCTCGGGTGCCGGTCGTTCGCCTTGCCCGAGTCCTGATGGGTCGCGGGCAAACCTACCGCCGTCTCATGCGCCATACGCGCCCGTACAGGCGCAAGCTCATCGGTGCGTTCCTCGCAGCTGCGACGGTGGCGATCGCCGTCCCGACCATCCCACTCTTCGTCCGAGCCGGCATCGATGATGCGATCCCGGATCGCGACTACCGCCAGCTCTGGATCCTGATAGGCGCGATGCTCGGCGTCGCCGGACTGAAAGCGGTGATGCACGGGTTCCGCCGCCAGATCGCCGGTGAGCTCTCCATAGGCGTAGAAGCAGATCTCCGCGAGCAGCTCTACAACCACGTCCAAGCCCTCGACGTCGGCTACCACGAGCGGATCTCGACCGGTCAGATCATGTCCCGGGCGACCAGCGACATCAACGCCATCCGCCAGTACCTGATGAGCGTCGCGTGGTCGCTCACGCTCGTCGTCCAGATCGTCGTGATCTTCGGGATCATGTTCTACCTGAGCCCGCCGCTGGCCGGGATCTTCCTGGCCACGTCGCCGGTCTTCGTCTGGTCCACGTATCGCTTCGCCGACAGGTTCGATCCGATCGTCTGGGAGATGCAGCAGCGGCTCGGCGATCTCTCCTCCGTCGTCGAGGAGACGGTGGTGGGCATCCGCGTCGTCAAAGGCTTCGGCCAGGAAGACCAGCAGGTGTCGAAGCTCTCGGCGGACGCCGAGCGGGTCTACAACGCGGCGATGGACTCGGTGACGCTCCGGGCTCGCTTCGTCCCGATCTTCAACCTGATCCCGCAACTCGGGCTCATCGCCGTCCTGTGGTACGGCGGGACGCTCGTCATCGGCGGATCGGTGTCCACGGGAACGATAATCGCCCTGTTCTCGTACTTGTTCATGCTGATCTGGCCGCTGCGGTCGATAGGGATGATCGTCGCGTGGGCCCAGCGCGCCATCACCTCGGCGGGGCGGGTCTTCGAGGTGCTCGACACGCCGCCCGGGATCGCCGACCACGACGGCGCCACGCCTATCGAGGTCGATACGGCGGCCGTCGAGTTCCGCGACGTCCGCTTCGCTTACCCCGAAGGCGGCCCCGTGCTCGCCGGTGTCGATCTGGAAGTCCCGGCCGGGACGTCGATAGCCCTCGTCGGCCAAACGGGGTGCGGCAAGTCGACGCTGATGCGGCTGCTGCCGCGGTTCATCGAACCTGCGTCCGGGCGCGTGTCTATCGACGGCCAGGACGTCTCACGCGTAACACTCGCGTCGCTGCGATCCAACATCGGAATCGTCTTCGAGGACACACTCCTCTTCAGCGACACGATCGCCGCCAACATCGCCTTCGGACGACCGGACGCCAACGAGGAGGAGATCGTGCGCGCGGCCGTGGTAGCCCAGGCGCACGAGTTCATCGAGGAGCTGCCCGAGGGCTACGACACACCGGTCGGGGAGCACGGCTACACGTTGTCGGGCGGTCAGCGCCAGCGCGTCGCCATCGCCCGAGCCATCCTGATGAACCCCCGCATACTCATCCTCGACGACGCGACCTCCAACGTGGACGCTCGCGTCGAGGCCGCGATCCGCAAGGGCCTGCGCAAAGCCATGGAAGACCGGACGACGATCATCGTGGCCCGGCGACCCCAGACGGCCGCGCTCGCCGACCGCGTGGCCTTCATGGTCGCCGGGCGGATCGACGACGTCGGCACACATGCCGACCTGTGGCGAACGAACCCGGACTACCGGGAGACGCTCCTCGCGACGGTCGACGTGGACGCGGTGGTCGGCGAGGTCGAGGTAGAGGTTGAGGAGAGCGTGTCGTGAGGTGGTCGTCGCTCGGGCAGGCCCTCGACGACAGCGATCCCCGCGACGAAGGGGAGGCGAGGTTCGGCCGACGCGAGCTCAAGGTGCTGTGGCCGCACCTTCGTCCGCACATGCGGCTGGCCGTCTTCTCGATGCTGCTGCTGCTCGTCGCGCAGGCCGCCGCCCTCGCGACACCGTTCTTCATCCGGTACGGCATAGACGAAGGGATCCTCGCCGGCGAGCCAGATCAGCTGACCGTGGCCGCCGGCGCACTACTCGTGGCCGCTGTGGTGAACTGGCTGGCTCTGCGGTTCTCCATGCAGCTCGGGGGCCGGTTCGGCGAACGGGCGCTGCGGTCGATCCGTGTCCGGGTGTTCGACCACCTCACGCACCTGGATCTCGGGTTCTTCGAGCGCGAGAAGGTCGGCCGGCTGGTCGCCCGGCTGACGTCGGACGTCGAGACGATCCAGCTCTTCGTGACGGAGGGGCTCGTCGCGTCGATCTCGACGCTGATGTACCTCGCCGGGTCCATCACCGTCCTGTTCTTGATCGACTGGCGGCTCGCCGCGGCCGGGTTCGCCGCGACGCTGCCGCTCCTTACCGTGGCTTCGCTCATATTCCGCACGCGCTCGGAACGGGCCTACCGGAGGGTGCGCGACCGCATCGCGTCGGTCCTTTCGTTCATGCAGGAGACGGTGCGCGGCGTGCAGGTGGTACAAGCCTTCGGACGGGAGCGGGTCAACAAGCGGCTGTTCCGAGAGGTCAACGCCGACTGGCGCGAAGCCAACGTCGAGTCGTTCCGGCCCAGCGCCGTGTTCTTCCCGCTCGTCGAGCTCATCGGCGTCCTCGGCACGGGCGTCATCTTGGGTCTCGGCGGCATGCGGACGGCGCGCGGCGAGCTGTCGGTGGGCGTGCTCGCCGCGTTCATCCTCTACCTAAATACGACGCTCGACCCGATCACCCAGCTGTCACAGCTGTACGACACGTTCCAACAGGCGATGGCCGGGCTCGCGAAGCTTGCGAACCTGCTCGACAAGCGCGCACGGGTCGTCGACAGCGACGGAGCCGCCGAGCTCGGCGCGGTGAACGGCGCTGCCGGCGTGGACGACGTCACGTTCCGGTATCGCGACGGCCTGCCGGATGCCCTCGCCGACGTCTCGATCGACATCGCCGCCGGCGAGGTCCTCGCGCTCGTCGGGCCGACGGGAGCGGGAAAGTCCTCCATCGCGAAGCTGCTGCTCCGGTTCTACGACCCGACGAGCGGCCGGATAACGCTCGACGGGCAAGACCTGCGCGAGGTGCGGCTCACCTCTCTTCGCGCCAAGACGTCGATGGTTCCTCAGGAGGCCTTTCTGTTCAGGGGGACGATCCGCGACAACATCCGCTTCGGCCGCCCGGAGGCAAGCGACGGCGACGTCGAGCAGGTCTGCCGTCTGCTCGGCATAGACGAGACGATCCAGCGGTTGCCCAAGGGCTACGACACCGAGGTGCGTGAGCGTGGCGCGGCGCTGTCGGGCGGCGAGCGCCAGCTCATCGCGCTCGCCCGTGCTGTGCTCGTGGACCCACGGCTGCTGATCCTGGACGAGGCCACCTCGGCCCTCGACGCGGCGACGGAAGCCCACGTCGAGTCGGCTCTTCGCCTCGCCTCGCACGGCCGGACCACCATCGTCATCGCGCACCGGCTCTCTACGGCGGCGCGCGCGAACCGCGTCGCTGTGGTGGACCACGGTAAGGTCGTCGAGCTCGGGACGCACGACGAGCTCGTCGACAGGCCGGACGGCCTGTACTCGAAGCTCTATCAGCACTGGCTCGCCAATTGAGCTCGGCCTTGCCTGCGCCGAGCCGGGGCCGATACCCAGCTAGACATGATCGGCCTCATCTTCAAGCTGTGCGCGACCTTCCTCGCGCTCGTCCTCGGCACGCTCGTCGTCCTGAACTTCGTCGGCGTGGTCAAGCCCGGGACGATAGCCGTCAGGACGCCCGACGTCGCCCCCTGCCAACGGGCCGTCGCATCCCTGCCCGTCGAATACGTCCACGTTCGTTGGGTGTGGCACGCGAAGGCGTACGGCTGGGGCTGCTTCTACGAGCTCGGGGACGGAACCACGGGAACCATCGCCCCGATGCCGCGCTGACACGGGCTCGATTGGTCGCCCGAACCCTCGCTCGGGCACGCTAAAGAGCCCGTGGGGAACCAAGTCCTGAAGGATGCGTTTGACCGCACGCGCCTGGTCGGCGCTGCGGTGTCCGACTACCCACTCACGCCGGACATGACCGAGCTCGATCACCACGTGGTGGGCATCGGCAAGGCGCTCGACGACGCGGGCCTCGAGCTCACAGACGTCGACGGCCTCCTGACGGCGTCCGGCGGCGGCCCGATGGGGACGATGGGGCTCGCCGAGTACCTGGGGATCAGACCGCGCTACGTGGACGGCACGTCCGTGGGCGGATCGTCGTTCGTCTACCACGCCGCCCGCGCCGCGCTCGCCGTGGGCTCGGGGTTGTGCGAAGTTGCCGTCGTTGCGATGGGACAGCTCGGTCGGTCGGGCGGAAGCCGCGGCTACAGGTTCCGTGGGCGCGGCGGGGGCCAAGGCTTCGGCAGCTTCTTCTGGGACTCCCTCGCCGGGCTCCCACTCGTCGGCGCGTACGCGATGGCCGCGCAGCGCCACATGCACGAGTTCGGCACGACGTCTGAGGATCTTGCGCAGATCGCCGTCGCGACGCGCCATCACGCGTCGATGAACCCGAAGGCGCAGTACCGGGAACCGATCACCGTCGACGACGTCCTGAGCTCACGCTGGATCGCCGAACCCCTGCACCTCCTCGATTGCTGCGTCGTCTCCGACGGTGGCGGCGCCTATGTCATCACGACGGCCGAGCGAGCGAAGGATCTCCCGCGCCCCGGCGCGCGACTGCTCGGCTACGGCGAGCGGATCGGACACGCCGGTATCGGACAGATGCCCGAGCTCACCCGCACCGCGGCCGCCGACTCTGGGCCTCCGGCCTTCGAGATGGCCGGTCTCAAGCCCGGCGACATCGATTGCGCACAGCTCTACGACTCGTTCACCATCACCGTCCTGCTCGAGCTCGAGGATCTCGGCTTCTGCCCCAAGGGCGAAGGCGGACGGTTCGTTCGGGAGCACCTGCGCCTCGGCGGGCCGCTGCCCATCAACACGGACGGCGGCGGGTTGTCCGCGTGCCATCCCGGGATGCGCGGCATGTTCCTCGTTATCGAGGCGCTCAGGCAGATCCGAGGCGAAGGAGACACGCAGACCGTGGTGCGGCCGGGGGGCGTGGACACGTGCCTGGTGCACGGCGTCGGCGGCCAGCTCTCGTCGCACGCCACGTTGATCCTGGGGAAGGACGGATGAGCGAGCGGGAGAAGAAGTTCCTCGATCCGCCGGAAGAGTCGACGGAGTTCTTCGACGCCGCTCGGGACAACCGACTGCTCATCCAACGCTGCACGGCGTGCGGCGAGCACCAGTTCTACCCGCGGAAGGTGTGCACGCACTGCGGAGACTCATCCGTCGAGTGGGTCCAGGCCTCGGGTCGGGGCACCGTGCACACCTACACCGTCGTTCACCGCGGCATCCCGGGCTGGCTGGAGGACGGACCCTACGTGGCGGCCGTCATCGATCTCGCCGAAGGCGCACGCATGACCTCCAACATCGTCGACTGCCCGCGCGATAACGTCGCCGTCGGCATGCCCGTCGAGGTGACCTTCGTCGAGGAGGGGAAGTACGTTCTGCCCCGCTTCAGACCAGCCCGGCCGGAGTAGACAACCCAGGTCGGGCTGACCTGCAGGAATGCCATAAGAAGGCATCCTTAACTGCACCTCAGTCTTAATTAAGCCGGAGCGCATAAACTTAACTACTGATGCTGGAGCTAAGCACCCTTAGATGGACATAGGCGCCTTCCGGTCGCAGGCCAGGGGGACCGTTCGGAAGACCCTCGAAGGCTATTCGGCGTTCTTTCCGACCATCCTTCCGCGTTCCATCGACTATCAGGAAGCGACCGTCCACAAGCTCAACGATGCCGTAGCTGCCATCCATCGACTGGGGGGGGCGAGCCGGCTCCTGCCGACTGCCGATCTCTTATCCCTTCCATATGTGCGGCTGGAGGCGGTCCTCAGTTCAAGGATCGAAGGTACGCAAACGTCTGTTCATGACCTATTGAGGTTCGAGGCAGACCCGCAAGCTCAGCCCGACAGGGATGTCCGAGAGGTAGTGAACTACACCGCAGCCCTCCGGCGAGGTTTTGCACGCCTTCGCGACTTGCCCTTGAGCCTGCGACTCATCAGGGAAATGCATGCCGTCCTGTTCGAAGGTGTCCCCGGAGCGCAATCCCCTGGCCAGTTCCGAACATCGCAAAACTGGATCGGCCCACCGGGGAGCACGCTCGACACCGCCACATTCATTCCGCCCCCGCCCGAGGAACTGGGCCCGCTGCTCTCCGACTTGGAGGCATTTCTTCACGAGCGAGAGCGCCCTGCCTTGATGTCACTCGCCATGGCGCACTATCAATTCGAAGTGATCCACCCATTTCTCGACGGCAACGGGCGCGTTGGTCGGCTGCTGATTCCGCTGGTCCTCGCCGAACGTCAGATTCTCTCATCGCCTCTCTTAGCACTGTCGATCTACTTCGACCAGCATCGTTCCGAGTACTTCGATCTGCTCATGTCGGTCAGCACGACCGGCGAGTTCGACCCGTGGCTTCAGTTCTTTTTCGATGGCGTTCGTGAACAAGCAACCGCGGCCGAGGAACGGACCGTAAGGCTCGTCGATCTTCAGAAGGAGCTACACGCGTCCCTCCTAGCCGCCAAAGTCTCTAACGCGAGTCTTCGATTGGCGGATCATCTCCTCTCGAACCCGTTCCTTACCGCCCGCCGGGCAAGACAAGTGCTCAATGTCACACCTCCCACAGCACACGCTGCCATCGCTAAGCTCGAGGAGCTGCAGATCCTCGAAGAGATCACGGGGCAGGCAAGAAACCGTGTCTACCTCGCGCGAGGAATCCTCGACGCGGTTTATGGCACCAGGCCAAACCAGGGAACCACTGGTCTTGACGTGACCACGACACCGGCCAGACCATGACGTCCGGCTCCGACGCGCGCAGACGGATCCCACAGGTCGATCGGCTCGCGAACGAGCTCGGCGTGGACTTCCCCGATC
>JBOGXL010000520.1:0-2787 GCA_050694575.1 Actinomycetota bacterium
TTGTCGCCCGCGCCGGTGAGGATGACGACCCCAACCGATCCGTCGGCCCATGCCGTCTTGAAGCACGCGATGAGCTCGTCGACGGTCTGCGCTCGGAACGCGTTGTACACCTCGGGACGGTTGATCGTGATGGTCGCGATCCCGTCGGAGACGTCGTACAGGACGTCGGTCAGATCCATGAGCCCGCTCACGATAGCCTCAATGCTGATGTTCGAGAGTCTTTCCGAGCGACTCGACGGCGCCTTCCAGCGGCTGCGCCGCAAAGGCAGGCTGACCGAGGACGACCTCGACGAAGGCCTGCGCGAGATCAGGCTCGCGCTGCTCGAAGCAGACGTCTCGGCGTCGGTCGTCCGGATCTTCTTGCAGCGCGTGCGCGAGAAGGCCGTCGGCGAGCAGGTCCTGCGGTCCGTCACTCCGGGCCAGCAGATCGTGAAGATCGTGCACGACGAGCTCGTCCGGCTCCTCGGCCACGAGCACCGTCCCATGCAGACGGCGGAGCGCCCGCCGACCGTGATCCTGCTCGTCGGGCTACAGGGCTCGGGGAAGACCACGGCCGCCGCCAAGCTCGCTCTCCAGCTCAAAGGGCGGGGCCTTCGCCCCTTGCTCGCCGCGTGCGACTTGCAGCGGCCGGCGGCCGTCGACCAGCTGGCTGCGCTCGGCTCCCAGATCGAGGTCGACGTCGAAGCCGGCGAGCCGGGGGGCGATCCCGTCGCCGTCGCTCGGCGCGCCCTCGAGCGCGCTCGCAACGAGTCCTACTCGGCGCTGATCGTCGACTCGGCCGGACGGCTGCACGTCGACCCGGAGCTGATGGACCAGGCGGCGAGCATCCGCGATGTCGTCGAGCCGACCGAGACGATCCTCGTCCTGGACTCGATGACCGGCCAGGACGCGCTGAACGCCGCGATCTCGTTCAACGAAGCCCTGCACCCGACCGGCGCGATCCTCAGCAAGCTCGACGGCGACGCGCGTGGGGGTGCCGCTCTTTCGCTCGCCGAGACCACGGGGATCCCCATCCTCTTCGCAAGCGTGGGCGAGAAGGTCGAGGACCTCGAGGCCTTCCACCCCGACCGCATGGCCTCGCGGATCCTCGGTATGGGAGACGTCCTCACGCTCGTCGAGCGAGCCGAAGCCTCCATCGCCGCCGAGGACGCCGAAGCGATGGAACGCAAGATGCTCGACGCGAGCTTCGACCTCGCCGATTTCCTCGAGCAACTCAAGATGATCCGCAAGATGGGCCCCCTCGAAGGCATAGTCGGCATGCTCCCGAAGATCCCCGGCGTCGGGAAGATCTCCGAGGATCAGATCGACGAGGGTGCCCTCACCCGGACGGAGGCGATCATCCAGTCGATGACGCCGGGGGAGCGCGCCAAGCCGCGGATGATCAACGGCTCCCGCCGCGAACGCATAGCGCGTGGCTCGGGAACCAAGCCTCAAGACGTCGCACAGGTCATCAAGCAGTTCGACATGATGCGCAAGATGATGAAGCAGACCATCGGTCGCATCCCCGGCATGCCCCGCCGCAAGGCCGGACGCAAGGCGCGTCGTGCGCTCCCGAAGATGAAGGGCTTCTAGTTGCGCAGGGACGCGATGGTCGCGGTGTTTCGAGGACCGTCACCCGAAGCCCAGATCATCCGCAGCCTCATCGAGGCCAACGAGATCCGATGCTTCGTCTCCGTCGACTCGGCGGGCGGGGAGGCGCCGTCGTCGTCGTGGGGAGCGCGCGTGCTCGTCCGCCGTGAGGACGAAGCGCTGGCGCGACGTGTGATCGCCGAAGCCGAGCCGATACCGGGGGTATAGATGATCGTTTTCGTTCACGGTGTGCCGGAGACGGAGAAGCTGTGGGACCGGTTGCGGGCCGAGATCGACGAAGAGTCGGTCGCCCTCTCGCTGCCCGGCTTCGGATGCGATCGTCCGGCCGAGTTCGGCGGGACGAAGGACGACTATGCCGAGTGGCTCGTCGGTGAGCTCGATGCGATGGGGGAGCCCGTCCATCTCGTCGGACACGACTGGGGCGCGGGCCTGACCTATCGCGTCGCCACCGCGCACGGGGACAAGCTGCGGTCGTGGGCGGCCGACGTCGCGAACATCGTCCACCCCGACTACGTGTGGCACGACTTCGCGAAGATCTGGCAGACGCCCGGCGAGGGCGAAGCCTTCTTCGAGCAGCAGGCGGCGGCGACCGCCGAGGCGCGAGCCGCGGTCTTCGAGTCGATGGGTGTGCCGCACGACGACGCGATGGTGATGGCATCGGAGGCCGACGAGCGGATGGCCGAGAGCATCCTCGGTCTCTATCGATCGGCGACGCCGCGGCCCTACGACGACTGGGGCAAGGACTTCCGATCGACGAAGGCGCCGGGGCTCGTTCTCGTCCCTACCGGGGACCCCTTCGGACATGAGGGCATGGCGCAGGAAGTCGCAGACATGCTCGGCGCCCGCGTGGAGCGTCTGGATGGGTTGGGCCACTGGTGGCCCGTCCAGGATCCGGCCGCAGCCGCGGCCGTCCTGAAGAAGTTCTGGGCTTCGGTCGCCTAGTGACGGGGACGGCGGGTGATCATCTCTTCAGTTTGCGTTCGAGCCAATCGAGGATGATCTCGAAGCGTTGCACCCGGTGTACCGGCGAGCCCGACCGGGTCAGCTCGTGGGATTCGGCGGGGAAGCGCACGAGCTCCACGTCCCGCTTCAACACGCGCAGCGCCGTGAAGAGGTGCTCGGCCTGATCGATCGGAGCGCGCAGGTCGTTCTCGGAGTGCAGGATCAGAAGCGGCGTCCGGATGCGGTCGGCGTATG
>JBOGXL010000521.1:0-2986 GCA_050694575.1 Actinomycetota bacterium
ATGCGGGGATGGAGGCGCTTCGCCCGATCATCGAGGCGTCGCACGGAGAACAGGGCTGCATGAGTTATGCGCTGCATCGCGACGCGTCCAACCCGGACCGCTTCGTCCTCGTCGAGGTATGGCGTTCCCAGGCCGACCTCGACGCGCACTTCGGCATGCCCTATCTGGCCGGGATGGGCGACATCATGAGCGCTCATCTCGCCGAGCCACCGACGATCGTGTTCTGCACGCCCGAACCGCTCGGCGACCCAAACAAGGGAGTGTTGTAGAGGCGCTTCCACGTCTGGGACAGAGACTATGTTTTCGCTCGACATAAGCAGCCGGGACTCGATGCTCGTCCCTCAAGGGAGGATCGCGCGGGCCAAGGCGAGGTAACCCCTGCGAGAATAGCTTCGGCATGGTGGACGAGCCGGAGTTCGAGCGATGGAGAACCGAAGCGGGCCGCGCACTCGAGAGCGCTCGCCTCCAGGTCGACGCGGGGCTCCACAACTGGGCCTGTTTCCTCGCCGAGCAAGCAGCCCAGCTCGCCGTCAAGGCGTTCCTCCACGGCGTGGGACAGGCGCCATGGGGCCACGACCTCGTAGTGCTGGGACGAGCCTTCGCGCTGGTGATGGCGGAGGGCTGGCCGCCCGACTCCGACCAGCCTTTGGCGAGGCTCTCGCGTCACTACATCCCCGCCCGGTACCCGGACGCTCATCCCTCCGGTCCCGCCGGCGATCACTATCGCCGTGAGGATGCGGATGAGGCGATCGTCGATGCCTCCCGCATCATCGATCTCGTCGACCGGTCGTGGCACGACGTGTGTCGGGAGGCTCGAGGGTGAGCGAGGAGTCGCGCGCAGTGTGGTCTGAAGAAGCGGACGGCTCCTGGCCGTCGGCCGTTATCAAGCGACGAACCGCCGAGCGTCGAGTGCTCATCTCGCGGGCGGAAGCATTCCTGAGCGGTCTCCCCCCATCGTTGGGCTTGGTCGCCGGCGTCGTGTTCGGCTCGACGGCCCGAGGCGATTTCAACGTGTGGAGCGACATCGACGTCCTCGTGGTCGCGCGTCACCTGCCGGCTCGGCCGCAAGATCGCCTTAGCCTCCTTCTCGGCGACGCGGCCCCGGGCGTTCAGCCCGTCGCGTGGACTCCCGAGGAGTTCGCGCGAGCGTCGAGGAAGGGCAACCCGATCGCCCGTGAAGCTATCGAGCGGGGTGTGGTCTTGGTGGGCCGCCTGCCGAAGGGCTCGGGCGACGTTGAAGTAAGTCCCTAAGAGAACGGGTTCTCGGCGCGTACGCCGCGATAGCTCTGGCCGGAGTTGAGGTCCTCCGTCCACAAGACGTCGCATCCGAGCTGTGATGCGCTGCGGACGATCATCGCGTCCCAGAACGAGATCTTGGACTCGCGATGGATGTCGATGGCTTCGATCACGTCTCTGGCTTCAGGTGCGTGGGTCCGCCATGCGCTGTAGTCCGCGACGCGCCGGCGAGCCTCGGCCGTCCCGACCTTTTCGTTGATGCTCGCGAACAGCTCCTGGAGAACCTGCACGCTCAACACGCCTGCCCGGGATCGCCACAGCGCGCCGACGAGGTCGCGCGCCTTGGCGTGTCGCTCGCCCGCCGTGCGGTCGTGCGCATAGATGAGGACGTTGGAGTCGACGAACTGTGAGCCGGGGTGGTCAGCGCGCATGGAGCTCGTCTCTCGTCCAGGTCCTGCGGCCGCGGGTGCCGAGGTCGTAGCCCTTCCTCATCGCCGTGATGGCGTTGCGCATCGCTTGTTCGTAGTCGTCGGCGCTTCGCCGCAGGAAGTCTTCGAGGAGGCCGGTGAGTATCGCGGAGATGGACGTGTCTCGCTCGGCCGCCGCGATCTTGACCCGGCGCAGCAGAGGCTTGGGGAGCGCAAGCGTGATGTTCTGCTTCTCCGCAGGAGCTTTCACGTAAATAAGTGTAGCAACGATATATGTGAGCCTTTAGCTTCGGGCTAGGCTACGTTGCGTCCCAGGTCACCCAGAGCGGGCGCACCTTGCGGAACTCGTGGCCGCGCGGCCGGCTCGGCCGTTCGGCGTCCAGGCGAAGGCCGGGCAGGCTATCCAGCAACGTCCGGATCGTGGTCTGGGCCTGTAGCCGAGCGAGGTGGATGCCTATGCACGTGTGCTTGCCGTATCCGAAGGTCAGATCGCGGGCGTTGGCCCTCGTGACGTCGAAACGATCGGGGTCGGCGAAGTGCTCGGGATCGCGGTTCGCGCCGCCGATCATCCCCTCGACGATGTCCCCCCGGCGGATCGTTACCCCGCCCAGCTCGGCGTCGCGCGTCGCGTAGCGGGTGAGCGTCTGGACGGCGGGCTCCCAGCGCAGCGACTCCTCGACCGCACTGGGGATGAGTCCGGGGTCGCGGCGAACGCGCTCCACTGCCTCGGGGTGCGAGAGGAGCGCCCAAACGGCGTTGACGATCATCGACTCAGCCGTCTCGATGCCGCCGAACAGGATCAACAGGATGTTGGAGTCGACGGCGGCTCGTTCGAGCGGGCCGGCGAGCCGGGCGACCATGCCCGCGTCGCCCACAAGCGACCGGACGACCTCAGCGGTGGCGCGAGCACGTTCGGCGATGTCCGGATCACGCATCACGTTGGCGAGGGCCGCGGCCAGGTCGTCGTACCACTCCTTGATGCGTCCGGGGTCGTCCACGCGAAGACCCAACACGTCCGCGACGGTCATCACCGCCAGGTTCGAGGCGAAGGGAGCGAGGTCGTCGCCGCCCGGCGCGAGCGCGTCGACCAGCTCGTCGCACCGGCCGGCGATCCCAGCCGCGAACTCCCGGCCGACGACCCGCGGGCGGAAGCCGGGCGCGAACGGCGCGCGATGGTTCTTCTGCGCGTCGCCGTCGGTCGAGAGCATCTGCGGTCCGAAGGTGGACCGGATGGGGGACGCGTCGGAAGCAGTCGTGAACGTCTCTGTGTCTCTGAGGAGCTCGAGCACCAACGAGCGAGGCGTCACCAGCCATCGGTCGAG
>JBOGXL010000522.1:0-8751 GCA_050694575.1 Actinomycetota bacterium
ACGAAGGAGACGGTGTACAAGGAGGCCCCGCCGACGCTCGTCACGCGCGGCTCCGGTGGTCGCTCGACGGGGAACAACCGCCAGAAGCGCGAGCGCTCGGCCTGATTGGCCTCCTGGGCCGAGTTCGAGGCATCAGACCCTGAACTAGCCGCTTTCGGCTTGTCCCACCTGACCAAGCACGGCGTCGGACTCGGCTACCTTTCCACGATCAGAGCCGACGATGGTGGGCCACGTGTACATCCGGTGTGTCCCTTCCTCGGTGACGGCAAGCTGTTCGTCGTCGTCCCGCGCTCGTCGCCGAAGAGCGGGGATCTGCGAGTCGATCCGCGCTACATGCTCCACGCGTTCCCCGACGAGCAGGACCCGGAGTTCTCCATCCGAGGCAAGGCGCGACTCGTCACGGACCCCGAGGAACGCGAGGTCGCCACGCGCTCGGTCACGTTCGCGGCCGGCGTCCGCGACCACGACGATGTGTTCGTCCTCGACGTCGAGCGCGCCGATTCGACGGCGTGGGTGAATTGGGCGAAGGCCGACACCTACGCGGTCCGGAAGAAATGGGTCGCTAGCTGATCTGCGGACGGCGAAGGTGCCAGTCGGTCTCCGCCTGGAAGGCATCGACGACCGAGCACAGGCGCAGCTCCGACCACGCCGGGCCGATCAGTTGGGCTCCCACAGGTAGCCCTCCCGAGGATCCGGTAGGGAAGGCGACGGCCGGGAGCCCGGCGGCGTTGACGGGGAGCGTGAAGATCGTCGACCGGATGGCCTCGGTGAGGTTGTCCACGTCGTCGATGCGTGGGGCGGGGTACGGGGCTCCCGGTGCGAGGATGACATCCACCTCGTCGAAGCATCCGAGGAACGCGAGGCGCATGCGCTCGGCCGCCTCGCGCGCGGCGGCATAGTCGGGGGCCGAGATCTGGCGGCCGACGTCCATGAGCGTCCGTATCGGCTCACTGACTCGATCGTCCTGCCACAGATCGCGGAAGTGGTGGGCGAACTCACCCGTCAGCACGGCGGCGACGTCGTTGCGTGTGCCCAGTAGATCGGGTCCCGACGTGTCGAGAAGGCGATATCCCGATCGCTCGAGGGCCTTCGCCGCTTCCTCGACGCTCGTCGCCACTTCCTGCTCGGCGTGGGCCAGCCAATCGCGCGCGATACCGATCCGTGTGGCCGACCTTGGTTTGGTGCGTACGGGAAGACTCGTTCGTGAGTAGAGGTATCGCGCGTCGAAGCCGGCGATGATCTCGTGGACGACGGCGCAGTCGGCAGCCGAAACCGCCAACGGGCCGCCGGTGTCGAAGGAAGCGGTCATCGGCAGCGCTCCGCGCAGGCTCACGGCTCCGTGCGTCGGCTTCAGCCCCGTGACGCCGCACATCGCCGCCGGCAAACGGATGGAGCCTCCCGTGTCCGAGCCCATCGCCATCGCGACGACGCCGGCGGCGACGGCCGCTCCCGATCCACCGGACGAGCCGGCCGGGATGCGTGAGGTGTCCCACGGGTTGCGTGTGCCGCCGAAGCAGGAGACCTGGGTCGTCGCACCGAAGGCGAGCTCGTGCATGTTCGTCTTCCCGACGACTATCGCGCCGGCCCCTCGAAGCTTCGCAACGACGGGGGAGTCCTCGGCAGCGGTGCGGTCGAGATACGCCGCGCAACAGCCGGTGGTCGGCAGCCCGGCGACGTCGTAGAGGTCTTTGATGGCTATGGGGACGCCGTGCAACGGTCCCAAAGCGTCGGCGCCTTCGAGCTCCTTGGCCTCGGCCAGCGCTTCAGCGTCGCGGATGAAGGTGAAGGCATTGAGCGTCGGCTGCGTCGTCTCGATCGATCGCAGCGATCGCTGGACGAGCTCGATGGGGGACACCTCGCGCGATGCGACGGCGGCTGCTTGCTCGGTGAGCGTTCTCACGTCGGCAGCCTACTAGCGGGTACAGTGGGTGCGTGATCAAGCAGGCGCGCCCTCTCGGTCCTCGAGTATCCGGCTAACCAGCCGGCCCTCACCCGCGCGCGAATCTTCGAGGACTGATCCATGAGCGAGCTTGCCAAGGCATACGACCCCAAAGGCGTCGAGGAACGCTGGTACGCCTTCTGGGAGGAGAAGGGATACTTCCGCGCGCCCACGGGCGCGTCCGGGGCCCCGTTCTGCATCGTCATCCCGCCTCCGAACATCACCGGCGCGCTCCACCTCGGACATGCGCTGAACAACGGCATCCAGGACGTGCTCATCCGGAGAGCTCGCATGCAAGGCCGTCCCACGCTCTGGCAACCGGGAACCGATCACGCGGCGATCGCTACGCAGAACGTCATCGAGCGACGGTTGGCCGAACAAGGGCTGACGAGGTTCGACCTGGGTCGAGAGGAGTTCGAACGCCAGTTCTGGCAGTGGAAAGAGGAGTACGAGACGAGGATCCTCGGCCAGTTCAAGAAGATGGGGTTCTCGTGCGACTGGAGCCGCACACGCTTCACGATGGACGAGGGCCTGTCGCAAGCCGTGCGGACGGTCTTCGTCCGTCTGTACGAAGAGGGCTACATCTACCGTGGCAACCGGATCATCAACTGGTGCCCGCGATGTCGGTCCGCGATCTCCGACATCGAGGTCAACTACGTCGAGACCGAGGGCGAGCTCGTCACGATCCGGTACCCCTTGAAGGGTCGCGACGGTCACATCTCGGTGGCGACGACACGCGTCGAGACGATGCTTGGCGACACCGGCGTTGCCGTGAACCCCACGGACGAGAGGTACGCGGATCTCGTCGGCCAGGTGGCGATCCTGCCTCTCGTCGGACGGGAGCTGCCGATCGTGGCCGACGACGCCGTCGACCCGGCGTTCGGGACGGGAGCGGTGAAGGTCACGCCCGCGCACGACCCGAACGACTTCGAGATCGCCGAGCGTCACAGCCTGCCCGCCGTGAACATCTTCGACGAGGCCGCCGTCGTCAACGACAACGGCGGAAGGTTCACCGGGCTCGATCGGTACGAAGCGCGCCGTGTGGTCCTGGAGGCGTTGCAGGCCGAGGGCCTGGTCGAGCAGGAGGAGCGTCCGTACGTGCATGCGGTCGGTCATTGCGATCGCTGCGATACCGAGATCGAACCCTGGTTGTCCGAGCAGTGGTTCGTCGCGATGAAGGACCTCGCGGCACCCGCCATCGAGGCGGTCCGCGCGGGCGAAGTGAAGTTCATCCCGAAGGACCCCTTCGAGCGCATGTACCTCGACTGGTTGCAGAACATCCGCGACTGGTGCATCTCTCGTCAGCTGTGGCTGGGTCATCGCATCCCGGCGTGGTACTGCGGGGACGGACACATCACCGTGGCCGTGACCGACCCCGAGGCGTGCGCGAAGTGCGGTTCATCGGAGATCGTGCGCGACGAAGACACGCTCGACACCTGGTTCTCGGCCGGATTGTGGCCGTTCTCGACGCTCGGTTGGCCGGAGGACACCGAGGAGCTGCGCTATTGGTACCCGACGGATGTCCTGTCTACCGACAGGGGGATCATCTACCTGTGGGTCGCGAGGATGATCTTCCTCGGTCTGCACTTCGTCGGACGGAAGCCGTTCGATCTCGTCCTCATCCACCCGACGATCCGCGACGCCCAGGGACGCCCGATGTCCAAGTCTCGTGGGAACACGATCGAGCCGGATGCAGTGATCGAGAAGCATGGAACGGACGCGCTGCGGTTCTCGCTCATGTGGGGGTGCGTGCTCGGTCAGGACATGGGGTATGCCGAGGACCGAATCGAGGGAGCTCGGCGGTTCTGCAACAAGTTGTGGAACGCGTCACGGTTCGTGCTGAACACCGCGGGCGACGGCACCGATCCGGGGACCGAGCTCGCCCTGCCCGAGAGGTGGATCCTGTCGCGCCTCGCGCAAACGGTCATCGCCGTCGACGGCGCCCTCGAGCGGTACGAGTTCTCCGAAGCGGCGCGCTCGCTGTACGAGTTCGCCTGGTCGGAGTTCTGTGACTGGTACCTCGAGATGGCCAAGCTGGCGACGGAGGAGCGGGAGCGGGCAACGTCGGCGGTGCTCCACAACGTCTTGGAGACCACGCTGCGGATGCTGCACCCGATGACGCCGTTCATCACCGAGGAGATCTGGCAACGCTTACCGCGAAAGGCGGGCGACCCCGAGTCGATCATGGTCGCTCCGTGGCCGGGCGCTCGGCACGGACACATCGACGCCGGCGCCGAGGACGACATGGCGTTCCTCCAAGAGATCGTCGTCGAGATCCGCCGCTTCCGGCACGAGCATGGCATCCCGCCGAGTAAGCGCATCGATGCCGTCATCAGCGTTCACGGCAGGTTCGCCGAGCTCGTCACCGAGCGCAGCAACGAGCTCAAGGCGCTCGCACGTCTGGAGAGCCTGGCCATCGGCTCCCAGCCGCCGAGCTGGTCGCGCACGGTCGCCGGCCAGGCCGAGATCTACCTCCCGCTGGGAGAGCTCGTGGACGTGGGCGCCGAACGGCAACGGCTCGAGCGAGAGATCCGCGAGGAGGAAGCCCTCGTCGAGCGCGCGCGATCCAAGCTCGACAACCCCAAGTTCACCGCGGGAGCGCCGCCCGAAGTCGTGGCCAAGGCACAGGCGCAACGCGACGAGCACGCCGAGCGCGCGCGACGACTGCGCGCGCAGCTCGAGGAGCTGAGCTCCTGACGTACGAGGAGGCGATCGCTTTCCTCGACTCACGTATCCGGTTCGGGATGCGGCCGGGAACCGAACGCGTCGCCGCTCTCGTCGAGGCCCTCGGGCATCCCCAGCACTCGTATCCGGTAGTGCACGTGTCGGGAACGAACGCCAAGTTCTCCGTCGTGTCGATCGTCGGAGCGCTCCTCGGTCGGCTCGGGCTCACCGTGGGTGCGTATACGTCTCCACATCTCGAGACGGTCCGAGAACGCATCACCTTGGCCGGGACCCCCATCGCCGAGGAGACCTTCGCGACAACGGTGAGCTACCTGCGGCCCTACCTCGAGGGCGTCGAACGAGAGATCGGCGACGAGCTCACCTGGTTCGAGCTCCTAACGGTCATGGCCTTCGAAGCGTTCTTCGATCGTGCGGTGCACGCGGCGGCCATCGAGGTCGGGCTCGGTGGTGAGTACGACGCGACGAATGTGGCCGACGCCAAGGTGGCGATAGTCACGAACATCTCGCTGGATCACGTCCGGCAGTTCGGTCGGGACCTGCACAAGGCCGCGTGGGAGAAGGGCGGCATCATCAAGACCGACACCTTCGTCGTCACGGGGATCCTGGACGACGAGCTCTTCGGCGTGGTCGACGGCCGCGCACGGGAGCGGAACGCAGCGGATGTCGCGCTCCTCGGCCGCGACTTCCACCTCGTGGATCGACGGAGCGCGGTCGGGGGTCAACTCATCACCGTGCAGGGACTCCACGCAACGTACGACGACGTCTTCCTTTCGGTGTTCGGCGAGCACCAGGCTACGAATGCCGCTCTCGCGATCGCGGCGTGCGAGGCCTTCGGAGGCGGCCCGTTGAGCGAAGAGGAAGTGCGCGCCGCGCTCGGCTTGCTCCAGATCCCCGGACGACTCGAAGTGGTGGGTCGTCGGCCGCTCATCCTCTGCGACGGCGCACACAACATCGCTGCGTCCGCCGCGGTGCGCGACGCGATAGTGGAGGACTTCACGTACGACCGCTTGATCCTCGTGGCCGGCATGGTCGGGACGAAGCTCGTCGAGGAGGTGCTGGCCGAGTGGGCGCCGCTCGTCGGCAGGGCGTTCGTAGCCGCACCCGACACTGAACGCGCGGCCGAGCCGGCACGCCTCGCCACGGCGCTCGAGGCCGGTGGGCTCGCCGCAGCCGGCATCAGGACCGTCCAGACGGTCGCCCAGGCCCTCGAAGCCGCGCTGGACGAAGCCACCGAGGATGACCTCGTGCTCGTCTTCGGCAGCTTCTACACGGTGGGCGAAGCGCGCGGTTGGTTGCGGTCGCGAGGCGTTCTCGCTCAGGCTTGATCGATGGACGTCGAAACAACGCTCGTCATCGTGAAGCCCGACGGCGTTCGCCGCGGGCTGTGCGGAGAGATCGTTTCGCGCATCGAGCGGAAGGGACTCGCGCTCGCTGAGGGACGGCTGTTCACCATCGACGCCGAGCTCGCGCGCAAGCACTACGCCGAGCACACCGAGAAGCCCTTCTTCGGCGATCTGATCGACTTCATAACGTCGGGTCCGGTGCTTGCCCTCGCCGTCCGGGGGCCGGAAGCGGTGCAGGTCGTGAGGACGCTTATGGGCCCTACCAACCCGCTCGACGCGCCGCCCGGGACTATCCGGGGCGATTTCGGGACAGAGGTCACGCAGAACCTCGTCCACGGTTCCGACTCGGTCGACTCCGCGAAGCGCGAGCTCGGCCTGTTCTTCCCGGGATAGCAGAAGGGGCCCGCGTGCGCGGACCCCTTCTGACTCCTGCGCTACTTGGGTTACGACAAGCGACGCCGGAAGACCAGCGCGCCCGCCACGAGGGCCATCCCCGAAAGGATGGAGCCGACGATCGGTGCACCCGTCTTCGGAAGCTCGGGCTCCGGCTCGCCCACCGAGGGAGCGAGCTGCGCAGCCGCGGCCGTCTCGACGGACGGGTCGACGATGATGCTGACGAGCTCGTCGCCCGCGCCGATCAGCTGACCGACGGCGTCGGGCGCGCTCAACGCGAGCTCGACGTGGAAGGCCGACGTGCGCTGCGCCGCCGAGGCGCCGCCCGCGTCCGCTTCGCCTTCCTCGTCGCACAGACCGACGTCACCCACGACGCCGATGGCAGCGAGCACGTCGTCCACGACGCCCTTCACGGCATCGACCTGACCGACGGGCACCGGGATCTGGGTGCCGGCCACAGTGATCGATGAGCCGTCGAAGGCGAGACCGTCGACGCCACCGACCTGAACGTTGCCGATGGAGCAGCTCGAGTCGTTGCTCGCCGAACCGTCGGAGCCGGCCGCCTCAGAATGGGCGGACAGCTCGATGGCGTTGGCGCTGAGCAGACCGAGGACGTCCACCGAGCCGATGCTCGAGGAAGCGTCGGCGGCGGCCTTGTCCGTGGACCGTTCGACGTTGGAGGTGTTGACGAGGTCGGTGACGGAAGCCAGCGAGCCATCGAGAAGGTCGCCGACCGTACCGAGCTGCAACGCGCTCACGAGAGCGTCGGTGACGTCACCGACGGGATCGGCGCCACCGAGGAGGCCACCGAGCCCGGCGTCGTCGAGGATCCCGCCGAGAACGTCATCGCCGGCCACCTGATCGACGAGCGATCCGGCGATGTCACCGAGGAGCGTGTCGAGGGTGCCCTGCGCTGTTGCGAGTGCGCCGTCGATCTGTCCGGTGAGGTCGTCGAACGCCGTCTGCAGCTCGGCCGGGAACAACCCGGTCAGCTGCTCGAGTGAAGCCGACACCGACGCGAGCGTTCCGCTCCCGGCGGCCTTGGGCCCTTCGCTGATGCTGGCGAGTAGCTCGCCGACCGATGCGTTGAGGACCGGCAGGTCGTCGGACGGGATGTTCTTCTCGGCGGTGTTCACTTGCTTGGACTCACCGGAGGAAGCTTCGGCCTTCTCCGGGTACTCGATGAGACCGCGCGACAGGTAGGACTGAGCCTTCTCGGCCGCCCCCATCTCGGCCAGTGTCTCGATCAGACGCTGATCGATGGTGAACGGGAACGTCTCAGGCAGTAGTGCCTGTCCTTCGGCGGGAAGGCCATCGCGGAGCGCCGTGTAGGCAGTCTCGATTGGTGCCTTTACCGCGTCGGGCAGACCGCTCAGGTCGACGACGACCCGAAGCGCGTAGCCCGTTCCCGTTCCGGCGAAGCCGGCGAAGTCAACGGCCGACGCGCCACGAGCCAACGGACCCGCGGCGATAGCAATAGCCACCAGCGAAGCGCCGGCGACGCGTACGAGGCGTGCTCGTTTGGAACTCGCCATCTCGTTGCCCCCTTTCAGGGTTCGACGTGTGTGTCGTGAAGAACAACGAGACGCGCACGGAGCCGGGGGGCCCGGACGGGCCAGCCCGAAGGGGCGATATCTCAGGCGAAGGTCCGGGAAAAGCAGAAGGGGCCCGCGCTAGCGGGCCCCTTCTGATACTGCTGGTCGAGCGTTAGGAGAGGCGCCTGCGGACGAGCAGGGCGCCACCGGCGAGCGCGATCCCGGAGAGGACCGTCGCGACGATGGGCGCACCCGTCTTCGGCAGGTTCGGCGCCGGGTCGGTCGAGGACGTCGGGGTGCCAACCGCAGCGGCAACCGCCGTCTCAACCGTCGGGTCGATGATCAGTCGGAACAGACCGAGCGGAGCGAGCTCGACGCGCAGCGCGGACACGCGCTGAGCAGCGGCCGTACCGTCGGGGTCTGCTTCCTTCTGGGCGACATCGCACAGCGCGACGTCGATGCCGAGCGTGTTCAGCACGCCGTCGACGAGACCCTTCACCGTGCCCACCAGGTCACCCACGATGGGAACCTGTGTGCCACCGATGGTGATGTTCTGTCCGTCGAGCGAGATGCCGAGCGCGCCGCCGCCGAGGTTCACGTCGGCCAGCGAGCAGCTCGAGGTGTTCTTCGCCGATCCCGGGGTACCCGCGGCGCGGGACTCCGAGGACAGGTTGAACAACCCGACGTCGACGAGTCCGCCCAGCACGTCGAGCGACGCGAGGGAGGCCACCGACTTCGCCACGGCGGTTCCGTCGTTGGCGATCTGCAGCGCTGCGGTGTTGTTGACCAGGTCGGTCAGCGATGCGAGGTCACCGGACAGCAGGCTGTCGGTCAGCGTGCCGATGATCTGGTCGAG
>JBOGXL010000523.1:0-3244 GCA_050694575.1 Actinomycetota bacterium
AGACGGACGGTGTCGACGATCGGTGCGTCGGAGATGGGGTAGTCGAGCTTGCGGCATGCCGCGTCGAGGAAGGACTTGTCGAAGCGGGCGTTGTGCGCGACGAACACCGCCGATCCGCAGAACTCGATGAAGCTCGGGAGCACGGCCGGGAGGGGAAGTGCCTCGACGAGCATCGACGGCGTGATGCCGGTGAGGAGCTGGATCTCCACGGGAAGATCGATCGAGGGCTGGACGAACGTCTCGAAGGTGCCGAGAATGTCGCCGCCGCGCGAGCGCACCGCTCCGATCTCGACTATCTCGCCGTCGCGCCACGAGCCCGAGGTCGTCTCGAGATCGACGGCGCAGAACGTCACCTCACGGAGAGGGATCTCCAGGTCGTCGAAGCTCCGCTGGCGGGGTGCGGCCAGCGGGCGAGGAGACATCTCTCCACTCTAGCGAACGTATGTTCTGGGTCAAGGCTTCACGGCGTACAGCGCCCAACGCCCCGGAACGCCTTTGAGCTCGTGCTCGCCACGCTCCTCGAAATCGATCTCCGAGCCGGTGACGAGATCGACGACGGTTCGAGAGACGTAGACCGCTCCGGGCTCCGCCGCGCTCATGACGCGGGCGGCGATGTGGACGCCGATCCCGGCCAGGTCGGCCCCGACGATCTCGACCTCGCCGATGTGCACGCCGGCACGGATGCTGATGTCGAGGCCACCAACCGCGCGACTGATCCCCACGGCGCACCGGACGGCGTCGGTCGGCATCTCGAACGTCGCCAGGAAGCCGTCCCCGGCCGTCGAGATACGGCGACCGCTGTAGCGATCGATCTCGCGCAGCACAAGGTCGTCGTAGGTCCCGAGGAGCTCCCGCCACCGCCTGTCGCCCAGCCGCGCGGCCTGCTCGGTCGAGGACACCACGTCGACGAACAGGACGGTTGCGAGCATCCGACGACCGCGACGAGTCCGTCCCTCCGTGAGGAACGACTCGATCTCCTCGGCGATCGGATGGAAGTCGCCGACGAACCAGATGAGGTCGTCCCCCGGCAGCTCGACCAGACGTGCGTCGGGGATGTGGTCGGCGATGTAGCGTCCGTGCCCCAGCGGGAGCATGTCGATCTCCGAGCGCTGGATCACGAGGGTCGGGGCAGCGATCTGCGGGAGAAGTGGACGGAGGTCGAGCTCGGTTCGGTCGCGCAGGACCTCCGCCGCCATCGCCGGACTTGCTCGCCGGTGTCCCGCACGTTCCCACCACTTCATGAACGCCGGATCGCTCTCCGCGCTCGGCGCAGGCTGGAACGGGAGCGGCTCGTCGTCGGAGGGATCGGGGTCGACGACACGTCGCCCCGCCGTCTCCATGAAGTCGATGGGAAAGCCGAAGGGGTAGTCCTCCGCCCACTTCCACCGTGCGCGGCCGTTGCACAGCACGAGCGCTCGGGTCCGTTCGGGACGACGGGCGGCGAAGTCCAGCGCCGCATCCGCCATGAACGAGAAGCCCAGCAGGGCGGCCTGCGCGCAGCCGACCGCGTCGAGCACCGCCATCGCGTCGTCCAGCCGCTCGTCGAGCGTCGGTGCTCCGGGGCGTTGGAGCGGATCGGACAGGCCGAGTCCGCGTGGGTTGAAAGAGACCACCCGCCCGATGGACGCCAGACGATTGAGGGCGATGCCTGTCGCGGCTCGTCGTCGACCATGTCCACGGAGATCTCCTCGAAATACAGCAGATCGAGAGGACCCTCGCCCCACGTCTTATACGCGACGTGAGCGTTTCCCACCTTGGCGAATCGTGTCGACATCGCTAGTCCTTGTGGGCGAAGAGTCCCCAGCGTCCAGGCACGGTGCTAACGTGACGCCTACAGGATGGAGCGTAACGACCCTCGTGAACAGGTTGGAGCGCGACTCGGGTGAAAGGGTGATGCGGGGATGACGACGAACGGAAGCCTCAAGGTGTGGATCGACTTCCTGTGCCCGTGGGCGCGGATCGGCGCCTTCTGGATCAGCAACGTGGAAGCCGCTGGCAAGCTGGACCTCGAGATCGAGTGGAAGACGTTCTCCCTCGAGAACGTCAACCTGCCGGAAGAAGCGTCGGCCGACGAGCTGTGGGACACGCCTGCGGAGCGGCGCGGTCTCATCCCGGCGGCGGCCGCCAAATGGCTGCAGACGAACGCTCCCGAGTCGTTCCCTACGTACCTGCGAGCCATGTTCGACGCGCGGCACGTCGACAAGGAGAAGATCGGCAAGCCGGACGTGACCGCGAAGATCCTCACCTCGGCCGGCCTCGACGGCACCGGGATCGTCGGCGAGGTCACGAGCGACCCGAAGTGGCTGCTCGCCGCGCGCGCCGATCACGACGAGGCGAACGAGCTCCGGATCTTCGGCGTCCCCACCTTCGTCTTCCCCGGTGTGAACCCGGTGTTCGTCCGGCTGCTCGAGGTGACCGAAGGCGACCGAGCCGTGCAGCTCTACGAGCGTGTCCGGGCGGCGGCCGACGACGCGCTCGTCCACGAGATCAAGCGTCCCAGCCTCTGGTAGCTAATCCGATGGGGGAGGAGCCGCAGCCGGCACGGTATCGCTGCACGCTCTGCGGCAACCTCACTCGCTTCGACGTCATCGAGCGCAAGCGTTCGCGCGCCTTCTACCACTTCACCCTTGGCGGGATGCTCTCCGTCGAGGAAGAAGAGGTCCTCGAGCGCGAGGTCGAGGAGGTGCGCTGCCGCTGGTGCAACACCTCGACCAACGTGGAAGAGGTCTCGATGGTCCAGCCTGACGGCGCCTGAGTCGGACGAGGCGGATGGTGGCTGTCGTCGCCGTGGGCTACCATACGAACATGTGTTCCGATGGATGGAGCCGGTGAGATGCTCATCGAGTGCCGGGCCTGCTCGATGCAACACAGCCAGCACTGCGACGAATGCGTGGTCTCGGCGCTGCTCGAGCCGACCCCTCGCCGGGGCGCGCTCGTCGTGGACGTCGACGAGGAGCGCGCTCTGCGTGAGCTGGCTCGCGCCGGCCTGATCCCCGAGATCCGGATGCGCCCGAAGCGCCGCAGCGCCTAGACCGCGGTTCTTTGTAGCTCCTCCTACGGCGCAGCTATGCTTTTCGCGCCAGACCAGTCAAAACGCCAGGGCATAGCGGCCTTGTCGGCCGGGAGTGTGGCCATGGTTCGTCTGTATCTCCTGGGCTTCACACACGATCTCAAGGGTGTCGTGTTCGGTCAGAAGCGCGCCGGGAAGACCGCAGCCTTCTGGATCCCGATCGACGACTCCTTC
>JBOGXL010000524.1:0-1507 GCA_050694575.1 Actinomycetota bacterium
AGGACGATCTCTCGCTGTCGATAGACATCGCCGACGTTACCGCCGACGACATCGAGCTGGACCTGCGTCCCGCCGGGACGGCCGCTTCCATCGTCGAGCAGATCGGTCAGGTCAATGCCCAGGCCCGGCGCGAGGTCGCCCAACTCGTCAACCAGCGGAAGAACGGACCGGAGGCGATGGGTCACCGTCGGATCGATGTCGGCCCGGCGATCGACGCCGAGTGGGCGCGTCGTCAGAAGTAACTGGGCGTAGGCTGGTCGGAGACCTTCGGCAGACAAGGAGGTGACGCCTGTGCGTCGCTATCTGGTCGTCGCGAACCAGACCCTCGGTGGCGAGGCTCTCCTCGAGAAGCTGAGATCCCTCACCGAAGCGGGCCCGTCGTCGATACACGTAGTCGTACCGGCCACGCATCCCCGCAAGCAATGGACGTGGACCGAAGGGGAGAGCCTCGCGATAGCGAGGAGGAGGCTCGACCGAGCGCTCGAGCGCTTCGGCGGTCTGGCGGCCGATGTCACAGGTGAGGTGGGCAACGAACGGCCCGTCGACGCCATCAGGGCTGCGCTCAGAGAGCGACAGGTCGACGAGATCATCCTTTCGACGCTTCCATCGGGTTTGTCGCGATGGCTCGGCCAGGACCTGCCGAGTCGTGTCGCACGAGCTTTCGGTGTGCCGGTCACTCACGTGACATCGGAGGCGGAGCGAGCCGCCGGCTGACGGCCTCAGCCGACGAGGCCGAGCTCGGAGCAGACAGCGCTCGGAGACGGGAGCCGCGGCGTCGGGAGACCCGTCGGCTGGAACGTCATCACCACGTCGGTGCGCAGCCGGATGAGCTCGCGCCAGCGGCAGAGGTCGTCCCAACGGTCGCCGACGACCTCGGGGGCCGAGGAGCGAAGATCGTCCAGGGTCTTGTCGTCCGCCAGGAGTGCCGCCGCTTTGCTCGGGCCGATCCCCGGCAGCCCGGGGATCCCGTCGGAGGGATCGCCGGCCAGCGTCCGGAAGTCGCACCACTGGGCGGCCTTCACGCCGTAGCGAGCGATGAGCGCAGCCTCATCCACCAGCGCGGGACGTGCTCGGGGATCGACCACCGTCGTCGCCGGACCTATCAGCTGGAAGTAGTCGCGGTCCGTCGAGAGGATCCTGGCCGGACGCGGCCGGGCGCGCGACGCAAGGGTTGCGATCACGTCGTCGGCTTCCCTGTCGGCGATCTCGAGGTTCGCGACGCCGGCCGCGTCGAGCGCCGCACGGATCTCCGGGAGCCAGCCCATGAACGAGAGGTCCTTGTCGTCGTACTGGCGATTCCCTTTGTATGTCGCATCGACTTCGAGCCGTTCCGACCACGCGTCTGCACCGTCGAAGCAGACCACGCACTCGGAGAACAGTCCGTACGTGCCGAGCGTCCGGCGCAGCTTCGCGATGAAGCGGAAGAGGGGAGTGAGGTCACGGCCGTCCGACGCGTCGAAGGGGGCTCGGTGGCCGTGCGCTGCGCGCCACAGGAGGTTGTTGCCGT
>JBOGXL010000525.1:0-2008 GCA_050694575.1 Actinomycetota bacterium
CGGGTCGCGTTCAAGATGGAATCGCACAACCATCCGTCGGCGGTAGAGCCCTTCCAGGGTGCAGCCACGGGCGTCGGCGGCATCGTGCGGGACATCCTCTCGCTCGGTGCCCGTCCGATAGCCGTCCTCGATTCACTGCGTTTCGGCCCCCTGACCGACGAGCGCAACCGGTTGCTGTTCGACGGCGTCGTGCGCGGCATAGCGGCCTACGGCAACTCGCTCGGCCTGCCGACGGTCGGCGGCGAGGCGATCTTCGATCCGACGTACTCGGGCAATCCCCTTGTGAATGCCATGTGCGTCGGGATCCTGGAGGAAGAGGATTTCCTGCGCGCCGCGCCGGGAGCGGCCGGCGATCTCGCCGTGCTCATCGGCTCTAAGACCGGACGCGACGGGATAGGCGGCGCGTCCATCCTCGCCTCGCAGGAGCTCGAAGGGGGGGCCGAGGCCAAGCGTCCGAGCGTGCAGGTCGGCGACCCGTTCACCGAGAAGCTCCTGATCGAGGCCTGCCTCGAGCTGAAGAAGGAGGGACTGCTCACGGGGATGCAGGACCTCGGCGCGGCCGGGATCACGTGCGCGCTGTCGGAGACCGCGGCCGCCGCGGGGCTCGGTGTCGAGGGCAACCTCGACGCGATCCCGTTGCGCGAGGCGGACATGGAGGCGTGGGAGATCTGCATGTCGGAGTCGCAGGAGCGCATGCTGGCCTGCGTCGCCGCCGGCCGCGTCGATCGCGCCATCGAGGTGTGCGCGAAGTGGGGGCTCGACGCGACGGTCGTCGCACGCTACACCGACGGCGGACGGCTCGTTCTGCGTGCTCGCGGCGAGATCGTCGGTGACGTCCCCGCGGCCGCCCTCGCCGACGGTCCGCTCTACGAGCGGCCCGTGGTCGAGGCCGACCGCTCGAGCGTTTGTTCCCTCGACCCGTTGGAGCTGCGCTGGCCGTCGCCCGAGGACCTGCTCATGCGACTCCTCGGCTCGCCGTCCATCGCGTCGAAGCGATGGGTGTGGCGTCAGTACGACCACATGGTCAGGTTGAACGGGCTGCTCACCCCCGGCGCCGACGCCGCCGTGCTGCGTCTGCCCGAGTCCTCGCGCGGCCAGGCGCATCAGCCCGGCATAGCTCTCGCGACGGACGGCCCGGGACGCATTGCCTCTCTCGATCCGTACACCGGCGGTGCGCTCGCGGTGACGGAGTCTGCGCGCAACGTCGCGGCCGTCGGGGCGCGACCGCTCGCCATCACGAACTGCCTGAACTTCGGATCGCCCGAGCGCGCGGAAGTGATGGCCGACTTCGCCGCGACGGTGCGGGGCATCGGCGATGCGTGCCGGGCCCTCGGCATCCCGGTCACGGGCGGCAACGTGTCCTTCTACAACGAGTCGCCACAGGGAGCGATCCACCCGACGCCGATCGTGGGCATGCTCGGTGTTCTCGACGATGCCTACGCGTTCCGCGGTCCAACGGCTGCCGATGGCGACGACATAGTGCTGCTCGGTGAGACGCGTCCCGAGCTGGGCGGCAGCGAGGCCCTCGCTCTCGTTCACGACACCGTTGCCGGACGCCCGCCCGTCCTCGATCTGCGGGCCGAGGTAGCGCTGGTGAAGCTGCTCGGTATGCCCGAGCTGGGCACGACGGCGCACGACCTGTCCGAGGGTGGCCTCGGTGTCGCTCTGGCCGAGCTCTGCGTACGCAGCGGTCTCGGCGCGAGAGTTGTGCTTCCCCCGGGGGCCGAGCCCTTGTGGGGGCTGTTCGGCGAGTCCACCGGACGCGCTTTGCTGGCGACCGAAGATCCGGACCGGGTCACCGCGGCCGCCGATCGGCTCGGCGTGGCCGTAGAGGTCATCGGTCGCGTGGGCGGGACGAGGTTGGAGATCGAAGGGGTCCTCAGCGTGGGCCTCGAGGACCTCATCTCCACCTACGAGAGCGCGATCCCATCGTTGATGGATCGATGAAGCGCCTGCTCGGCGCGGTAGTGACGCTCGCCCTCACATCCTCGTGCATCTTCGGCGGCTC
>JBOGXL010000526.1:0-6873 GCA_050694575.1 Actinomycetota bacterium
CCCGTGGACATCCCGTGCAGGTACAGCAGCGGGAGCACGGCTCCCACCTTGGGCGAGCGGCGCACGTAGGGCGGCAGGATCGAGCTTGCAAAGCGCAGCCGCTCGCCCGTCTTTTCGTCGATGCGTCGATCGTTCACGCGAGGCGCCTGGACCTCGATGGCGCCGGCTCCGGTCGTCACCTGTCTCGGGCGAGCGCTCCCGTTGCGCACGACCAGGGCATGCCCGCTCTCGTCGCGCTCTGCGCGCGCCGACTCAACATAGACAGAGACCTCGACTTCGAGCGCAGCGGCAAGCATTCTCTTGGCGCCGCCGCACACGATCTCATCCAGCGAGCGCGTGAGCTCCTCGCGTGCAGCCTCGTCAGCGACTATCTTCAACATCGGCGTGCTCCTTCCTGCCGGCGCTTCTACGCCGGTCCTCGCTCGGTTCAAGCACAAGCGAAGGAAGGGTACGCCGCGTCCATCACCAAGTCTCGAATCCACAACTTCTAGTCATACCTCAATAGCGGAGCCGGTTCTACTGTATGGATCTCCGTTTCCGGAGGCTGAGTCCCGTCAAGTGGTTGAAATAAACCACCGTCATCCTCACGAGCAACGGCGATCAACAAACCGCCCGCTCGTGTCCGACGAGCACCCACGTTCTGGGACGCGCAGAAGGCCATGAAGATGGACATTCTGGTGGCTCCGTGAAGTGCCCGAGCTCGGTTTCGATAACTCGTCTCGCTGGAGTGACAGTCTGCTTGTCACTCCTCCTTGCTTGCGCCACCGAAGAGCCGACGACCCGCGGGGAGCCAGAGCCGTCTGCGACGGAGGAAGTCGTTACGATCTGCGGTAACAGATTCGCAGCAGCCGAAGAGTCGGGTATCGGGTCAGATCTGGTCTTCGACCGAATGGACGATTCCGGTGCACCCGTAAGCTCACTCATGTTGCGAAACAATTCGAGCGCGCCCTTACGTGTCAAGTGGGGGGGCAATCCCGAGAGTGCTATAGCTCACGCTCTCGATGGCTCTGGACGAATAGTCAGCACGGGCGCGATCACGACTGAAGGTTGGCCGCCCGTCGAGCTGGGGCCAGGTGCTTCGCGATCGATCCGCGCCTACGCCGGGATCAGACGGTGTGACGCCTCGACTCCGGACGAACCTCTGGCGCCCGGAACTTATGCGTTCGGCGTCTTGCTGTTCGTTGAAGGCTCCGGAGACGATACCCAGGTTCTCGTCTCTGAATCCACCGAGGCCTCCGTCGGCTCGTCGAGCTGAGCCGCTCTAGATCCCTCGCCCCCTGCGTGGGCCGAGCTACTACGCGATCTGCGCGTGGGCCTGGGACAGGAACCCCATCGAGGCCCGGTAGGAGCGCTCGATGAGCTCGGCCGACCGTGTGAAGTTGTCGTAGCGGAGCTTGCCGGTGTCGATGCCGGGAAGCTGGATCATCTGCACGCCTTCGGGCACGTTCTCGCGGTCGATGCGCAGCCGCGACGCCCGCGCGATCGACACCGCGTGCATCAGGACCTCGTAGGGACGTTTCGGCTCGCGCCGTTCCCTCTCGAGCGATCCGACGTCGAGCACGTACACGCGCCTGGCCTTGAGCTCGTAGGCCTTCGAGACCGGGACGTTGTTCACCACACCGCCGTCGATGTACGGATGGCCGTCGATCGACACGGGAGGGAACACACCCGGCAGCGCCGTGGACGCGAGCAGCGGACGGGCGACGTCGCCGGAGTGGAACCAATGCTCGCGGCCCGTGCGCCGCGACGTGGCCACGGCCCAGAACGGGATCCTCGCTTCCTCGAAGAGCCTGTAGCTCAGCCAGCCGTCGATCACGCGGCGCAGGCCGTTGTCCGAGAAGGCAGAGAGCCCGTTGCGGACGAACATCCACGGTCCGCGGCCGAGCTTGGAGGCCGGGAAGATGTCCTCGCGGGAGAGCCGCCGCCACAGCTCGGCGAGCCGATCTATCTCGTCCAGTGTGGGCTCCCCGGCGATGGCCGCGCCGTTGAGAGCGCCGACCGAGCAACCGATGACGACGTCGGGGATTATGCCGCTGGTGAGCAGTGCCTTGAGCTGACCGACCTGCACTGCTCCGAGGTTCCCGCCGCCCCCCAGCACGAAGGCCGTCCTCGGCTTCTGGTGGAACAGATTACGGATGGTCATCCCGCCGCCCCTCCTCGCCTCGCGTCCGGGAAACGCGACTTCGGAGGGCGAGCGCGTGGCATCGCCGGGGGGCGCAGCTCCGCTCGATGGAACTAGTCTTCCGACGAGCCTGCGACGGCTGCGTCGGTCGACGATCCGTCCGGCGGTGAAATCAAGGGAGGGTTGGTCCACGACGTCACCTGTTCCAATGATAGACCTCTGAATGCCAATGTTCGGTGAAGATGTTGCTGTCCACTCAGGAAACGTCGAGTTAACCGTCCGGGATACGGCCACGCGGGAGCGGAGCGGAGGCGAAAGAGCAGGACCGGCTCTGGTCCTCGTCCACGGTCTGGCGTCGAACCTTCGCATCTGGGACCTCGTCGCCTCCCGGCTGGCTCCCCGCTTCCGGGTCGTCTGCTACGACCAACGTTCACACGGCCTGTCGGGTGACGCCGGCGGCGAGTTCGCCTTCGACGACCTCGTCTCCGACCTCGAGGCCGTCGTGGACGACCGCGGGCTGGACTCCCCCGTCGTCGTCGGCCACTCGTGGGGCGCTTCGGTGGCCCTCGAGTACGCGACGCACCACCCCTGCCGCGGCGTCGTCTGCGTGGACGGCGGGGTCTTCGACATGCAGGCCATGGGCTCGACGTGGGAGACGACCGAGGAGCTGCTGCGACCGCCGCGCCTGATCGGTCCCGCCGATGAGGTCCTCGCGCGCATCCGCACCGAGCAGTCGTTCCTTCCGTGGGAAACTCTCGAGCCCGTCGTCCTACGAGGACGCGTGAGCACCGAGGACGGCCTCACGCGCCCGCGTCTTCGCTTCGAGGACCACATGACGATCGTCCGGCGAATATGGGAGCACCGGACGTGGGAGCTCTACGAGCGGGTGCGGTGTCCGGTCATGGTCGTCGTCGCCCGCGGGGTCGAGCGCACCAACCGCGAGCGGGGGTTCGTGGCCGCCAAGGAGCTCGCCGTGCAACAGGTCACCGCGCGGCGACCGGACGTCCGCGTGGAGTGGCTCGAGTCGGTGCACGACGTCCCGCTGGCCAACCCCGACGAGCTCGCCGGGCTGATCGAGGACTTCGCGCGCGTGGGCGGTTAGCCGGTGGCGGTCGGTGAGACCGGCCGAGCCGTGGGCGTGGGGCTCGGTCGCCTGGTCGGGCTTGCGCGGGGTCGCGGTGAAGGCAGCTCGCCTTCCGACGTCCCTACCTGCTCGGCGATAAGGATGCAGTCGTCCTCACCTTCGGTGTCCGAGGCACCGGGCGCGGCATCCGGAGACGAAGCGGGAGGCGACGTCGCGGCTTCGGTCGTGTCCGGCGCCGGGGAGTCGAACTCGAACTCTTCGCCGCCCTGCCCGGTCGGGCGTTGGAGGACGGTCCCGATGAGTCCGAGCTCCCGGCCGTCGAGGCGCGTCTCGATGTCCGTCGTGTTCACGTAGACCGGGTCGAACAACGTATCGGGCGTCCAGTAGACGTTGAAACGGTCGCCGGGATCGGCGTTGCAGCGATCGCGCAGGTTGTCGGAGAACGCTTCGAGCGTGACGCGCATGACCCCAGGGGTGTCCGTGGAGATGCGTCCGGCCGTTCCTTCCTCGAGCGGAACCTGTTGGCTCTCGGGGACGACGATCCCGGGCCCAACGTCGAGGAAGGCCTGCTGCACGGCGCCCACGAGCTGGAACTCGCCGAGCGACTCGACGGCCGGAGTGGGGGAGGGCTCCTCGGTCGGCTCCTCGGTGGTCTCGGGCTGCCCGCGACGGCAGCCGAAGGCGGCCAGCAGCAGCAGGCACGTGGCGAGGGCGAACAGACGCCGGACGGGCAACATCTGCGGTCAGTACTTCCCAGTTGGGTGCATGGCTAAACGCCTGAGAGCCTAGTCGCGTCGGGAACAGAGGTCGAGTATTTTCCCGCGCCGAAGAACGAGCCCTGGGGTCGCCAGAGAACAGCGAACCGGTCGACGGCGTTCGGCCGAGGCGCGATAGCGTTCGGGCATGGGCGACGAATGGGATCGTCCGGATCTCGGTGGCCAGGTCGCCGTCGTGACGGGCGCGAGCCGAGGCATCGGTCGAGGGGTCGCCGAGGTTCTCGCCGAGTGCGGCGCGCGGACGTACATCGTTGCCAGGAGCGTCGATTCCCGGCCCCACGGGCGTACTGGGACGCTCTCGGATCTGGCCGACGCGATCAGATCCCGCGGAGGCGACGCCGTCGTCGCAGCGTGAGACCTCAACGACGACTCAGCGGTGGAGGCCTTGTTCGATCGGATCGCGAGCCAGGAGGGTCATCTCGAGATCGTCGTCAACAATGCCGTGGCTTGGCAGCACGACGACGACGAGCGGCCGGGCGCATCGTCCAGCGATGCCGGTCCAGCGCCGTTCATGTACCAGCCACCCTGGTACGCACCGCGTTGGTGGTGGGACGACAACTTCAACGTCGGCGTCCGCTCGCATTGGGTTGTCACGAACGCGGCAGCGCCGCTTCTCATCAAGGGACGACGCGGCGTGGTCTTCTTCACGAGCGAGCTCGGTGCAAGGAACCCTGGAGAGCAGGAACTCGTCCTCGACCTGCGCGGCACCGTCGTCGAGCGCATGGCCCTGCTCTACTCACTGCACTTCCGCCCGCATCTCGTGAGCTCGATCTTTCTATACCCCGGGTTCGTGCGTACCGATGCGATCGAGCGAGCCTTCGCTCAGTCGAGCAGCTACTTCGAAGGCTGGACGCGCGAGGAGTACGAGAGGAAGACCTGCTCCCCGCGGTTCCCAGGCCGGGCTGCGGCGATGCTCGCAGCGGACGTGATGCTCCTTGAAAAGACCGGTCGGGTTGTGACCGCGATCGACGTGGCGAAGGATTACGGGTTCACCGACACGAACGGGCTCGTGCCGTCTCCGTTGTAGTGGGCACGCAGTGAGTGACTTCAGGACGAGTGTGAGCGGGGGATGCCTGCACACGTGACGCTGCTCGGACCGTTCGTTGATGCAGATCTGTTCGACACGGATGAGCTTGCATCGATGCGCTCAGCCGTTGAAAAGCGTCGGGGCGGCTTCCGGGGTGGTGCCGGCGAGGCGTCCACCCGCGAAGCGGTCATCGTCGGAGACCTCTCGGACGACAAAGTCTGGTGGCGAGAATCTCGCCATCTCATCCTCGGACCCGAAATCGGCCTCGAGGAGGACGAGACCGGTCAAGGCTCCCTCGAACACGTTGACGATCACGTATCGATCGTCGACGAGCAGCGAGTAGTGAACCTTCGTTAGGACATCCGCGGGGTGGACGGCGAGCAACTCGTACTCGAGCTCGCTGATGTAGAGGTTCGTCAAAGCCACGCGCGTGGGGTCGCTCGGGTCGTACCGTACCTTCTGCGCAAGTTTGAACAACGGCGGAGCTGAGCCTTCGAGATCGTCCATCCGTCGTAGCCGCAGATCGGTACCCCCGGATGTATCGATCGGTGATCCTGATCGGCCGCACGACATCCACAGGCACCTCGGCCAGAAGGAACCGCCGCTCGAGTTCCACCTCGGCATATCTGCTTGTCAGCGGATGACGGTCCATGTGCACTACGGCCGGTCGAGGCGGTAGACGCGCGGGTCCACCGGGTCGTCGCCGAGCCGTCCGTCGAAGACCGGGCGGAAGCCGTCCGGAAAGGCACTACGGCGTCCTGGCCAGATGCCAGGGAGCCCAGTCAGCGAGAGTTCGACACCTGCCAACGGACCTTTTTCCCTATCGCGGCAGCGAACCGTTGGATCGTGGCCAAGGTCGGGTTGATCTCGCCGTGCTCGAGCCGAGCGACAGCCGAGGTCGAGGTGCCCATCCGCGCAGCGACAACGGTCTGAGTGAGCCCGGAAGTTCTGCGCGCGGCGGCGAGCTCGGACAGGAGACGCTTGCGCTCGGCGGCCTCAGTCATCAGTCGAGGGAAATCCGGATTGCGCTTCGTCCGCTTATCGATGAACTTCTCTAGGTCATCTCGACGCGGGCGAGCATTGACTGACCGCGAACGCCCCTTGGTCTTCGTCTGTGAGCGAGCCATGGCACCTCCCTTCCTGACAAGAGTTATCATAAATGAGAACCCATTGAGGTCAACTCTGGCCCCTCCGACGCCAGTCGGCAAGGCGCCGTTCGGCTAGCTCCAGAGCCGGCTTCGGGGTTCGGCGCGTCTTCTTCGAGAACCCTTCCAGCGCAAGGAGCACCTGCCCCCGCCGGCCCTCGAGAGCGAACAAGATCCGGAAGGTCTGTTTGCTTCCGTCGGCCCGGACCTCATAGACGTCCCCGCGCAGGTGCCGAGCCGCACGGGCGCCTTCCCGGGCGACGTCCCGCATCTCGATGGCGATCGCAGCCGCATCCACATCGTCCAGCGCATCCAAGAAGTCCTTGACCGGACGCCGGCCGGCGCGCGTTTCGTAGAACCACCACCACCGCTTCATGAACCGGTCGGATCCTCTGTCGGGGGAACGAATCGTAGATTGCGGTGACGACCGCATCACCGATGAACACCGACGCAGACCCGAGCCTTGGAGAGCGCTTCCAGGACGCCCTCGTCTACGCCGCTGAGCTGCACCGTGAGAAGAGAGAGCGTGTGCTCGTAACGAGCCAATCGCTAGCGACGTACCACTGCGTGCGACCGGCAGCCACAGAAAGGCACTACGCGCAGATGGCGCCTCCCGTGAACGGTCAGGACGGCCGGTCGAGGCGGTAGACGCGCGAGTCCACCGGGTCGTCGCCGAGCCGTCCGTCGAAGACCGGGCGGAAGCCGTTCTTCTCGAGAAC
>JBOGXL010000527.1:0-2616 GCA_050694575.1 Actinomycetota bacterium
GCGTCATCCTCAACTGGCTCTCCGTCGACGGCATCGAGAAGGCGGCACTCCTCGCTCGCGAAGCGGCCGCCGACGCGGGACGCCGCGTGCGGGTCATCGCGTACGTGCGCACCGCCGTCGTCGAGGACCCGCGTCAGGAGCACGACGCCCGCGTCGCGCTCCGGGAGCAGACATACGCGTACCTAAGCTTGCCCGCCTACGCCAACTCTGTCCGGCAGGTGGGACTCGGTCGCGAGCTCGATGAGATGGCTGCCGGCCGTGAGCGTGCCGTCGACGAGCTGGTCGATGCGCTATGCGCGTGGGGAGATCCGGCCACGACACGCAAGACCATCGACGGATACCTCGCTGCTGGTCTCGATGCCGTGATCGTCTATCCGGTGCCCTTCGGCGACGATCCCGCGGAGAGCGTCCTGCGAACGATCCGCGCCCTCGGCTAATTCAAATCTAGCCGCAGACCTTGCGGATGCGCGCGATCCCTTCGTCGAGCCTGTCGTCGGGGAGCGTCAGCGAGAATCGGACGTAACCCTCGCCGCGCTCGCCGTAGCCGTTCCCGGGCGCGACGACCACCGCTGCGTCGTCGAGCAACCGCGTGGAGAACGACGTCGATGTCTCGTGCTCGGGGACCGGAACCCACAGATAGAACGAGCCCTTCGGCGTCCACGCGTCGAGGCCCGCATCGCGTAACCCGTGGACGGCCCGGTCCCGCCGCTCGGCGAAGATCTTCATCTGGGCCTCCAGGAAGTCCATCGGCCCTTGCAGCGCGGCGATCGCCGCCCGTTGGATCGCGTTGAAGATGCCGGAGTCGAGGTTGGTCTTCAGGCGGCCGAGCGCCTCGACGACGTCCGCGTTCCCGCAGACCCACCCGATCCTCCAGCCGGTCATGTTGTACGTCTTCGAGAACGAATGGAACTCGACGGCGACGTCTTTCGCACCCTCGGCTTGCAGGACGCTGGGCGCGACGTAGCCGTCGTAGGTGATCTCCGAGTACGCCGCGTCGTGCGCGAGCACGATCCCGTTGCTTCTGCAGAAGTCCACGGCCTGCTCGAAGGACCCGAGCTCGCACGTCGCGCCCGTCGGGTTCCCCGGGTAGTCGAGGAACATCACCTTCGCCCGCCGGGCAACGTCGAACCCAACGTCGTCCAGCCTCGGCAGGAACCCGTCCTCGCGCGTCAGCGGGAGCGCAACCGGCTCCCCGCCGGCGAGCCGGCTCGCGACGTCGTAGGGCGGATAGCCGGGATCGGCGCACAGCGCCACATCGCCCTCGTCCACCAGGGCCCACGGGAGGTGGACTATGCCCTCCTTCGAGCCCAGGATCGGCAGCACCTCGGTGTTGGGATCGAGCCCGACTCGGAACCGTCGTTGCATCCACACGGCGATGGCCTCACGGAGCTCGGGCGATCCGGCGTAGGACGGGTAGTGGTGCGTCGACGGATCCGAAACGGCGTCCCGCAACGCTTCGACGATGTGCGGCGGCGTCGGGAAGTCCGGGTCGGCTACGCCGAACGAGACGACGTCGGCGCCCTCGGCTCGCTTCGCGGCGACCTTGCGATCGAGCTCGGCGAAGAGGTACGGCGGCAGGTCGGTGATCCGCCGCGCCGGCGTAAACGAGCTCACGGAGCCCCCGCAACCAGGTCGGCGTGATGGGACAGTCCGCGCGCTTCGAGCCAGTCGCGGTCCACCTCGCCCGCGAAGATCTCCTCGGCCCCCCCAGTGAGCCACACGTGTCCGGCCGGTTCGACCTCGACCTCGAGCTCACCGCCGAGGACGTCCACCAGCACGTGAGGACCCGTCCGCTCCAGAGCGGCGGCGGCTACCGCCGATGCACAGGCACCCGATCCGCACGCGAGCGTCTCGCCGGCTCCGCGCTCCCACGTTCGCAGGCGCAGCTGCGTCGGGCTGACTATCTCGACGAACTCGACGTTGGTCCGTTGCGGGAAGTCGGGATGGTGCTCGAGCCGGGGGCCGAGCCCGTGCACCAGGTCGTCGTCGAGCGCGGCGCCGAGGTCGGACACGAAGACCACCACGTGCGGGTTGCCCATCGAGACGCCGGAGGCCGGGATAGTGCGACCGTCGACGTCGATGTCGACCCGGAGCGACGGACCGGATCCCGCCATCGGGACGTCCTGCCTTCGGACCTTCGGCTCGCCCATGTCGACGGCGATGCGGCCACGGTCGGCAGAGCGGACGGTCACGAGGTTCGCGCCGGTCAGGATCTTGAGCTCACCGTCGCCGGCACGTCCTTCGCGCCGTTCGGCCGCAACCAGACAACGCAGGCCGTTACCCGATACCTCGGCCCGGCTCCCGTCGGAGTTGTAGAGATCGAACCGGTAGTCGGCACCGCCCGCCGCCGCCTCGGGATCTCCAGAGGGTGCGATCACCCGGATGACGCCGTCCCCGCCGATGCCGGTGTGCCGATCGGACAGCGCAACGACGAGGTCGGACGGAAGGGAGCCGGGCGGACCCATCCGTGCGTCCAGATCCGTGACGAGGATGAAGTCGTTCCCCGTGCCGTGGTACTTGCGGAAGCGCATGGTCCGCCTAGGGTACCGGCGCTCTAACCCACGCGGTGCGTCTGGTCTCACCCGTGACCGGATGTCGCGACTCGATGATCCCGTC
>JBOGXL010000528.1:0-10528 GCA_050694575.1 Actinomycetota bacterium
CGACGAGCTCGTCCCGGTGGACGACCTCTCGAGCGTCTCCGACTATCTTCGACATCCGGGCCGAGTCGAGTCCGGCGATGCGCGTCAGTTCCTCGGAGGTGAACCCGACGAGGCCGCGGGCGAACGCGTGACCCTGCTCGTCGACGATGTCCACAGCGTCGCCGGCAACGAACGATCCCTCCACGCGACGAACGCCGGCGGCGAGCAACGACCGGTTCTTCTCTCGGATGGCGTCGCGAGCGCCGGCGTCGACGACGACGCTTCCCTTAGACGACGTGGCGTAGCCGATCCACGCCTTCCGCGACGTGAGCTTCGACGCGCTCGGGTGGAAAAGCGTCCCGACGTCGGCCCCGCTGAGCACGCGCGTGAGCGCGCCGCGCCGGAAGCCGGCGATCACGGCGGGGACGCCGGACGCCGTCGAGATGCGTACGGCGTCGAGCTTCGAGCGCATCCCGCCCGAGCCGAACGCCGAGGACGAGCCGCCGGCCGAGCGCTCGATCTCCGGGGTGACAGCGTCCACCTCGCTGATGACGGGGCCCCCTTTTCCGTCGTGAAGGCCGTCGACGTCGGAAAGCATCACGAGGACGTCGGCCTGCACGAGGTTGGCCACGAGAGCCGCGAGGAGATCGTTCTCACCGAATCGGATCTCGTCGATCGCAACCGTGTCGTTCTCGTTCACGACGGGGACGGCTCCGAGCGCCAGCAGCCTCCGGAAGGTATTGAGCGCGTTCACGTACTGCTGCCGATGGACGAAGTCCGACCGCGTCAGCAGCACCTGACCGCACACTCGCCCTCGGCCCTCGAACGCGCTCGCGTATGCGTCCATAAGGTGCGACTGGCCGACGGCCGCCGCCGCCTGGAGCGTCGGCATGTCCTTCGGACGGCGACTGAGACCGAGGGGGCCGAGGCCCGCGGCTATGGCGCCCGACGTGACGCAGACGATCTCGCGGCGGGCATCGAGCAGGTCACACAGCTCTTCGACCAGGCGCTCGACGCGTCGCGGGTCGAGCGTGCCGCTCGGACGCGTGAGCGTGGTGGTGCCCACCTTCACTACCACCCTCTTGGCCTTCCGGAGCTCGTCACGCATCGTCGTCCTCGGGAAAGTATTCGAAGGCGATCTCTCCGATGCGGATCTCGTCTCCCTCGCTCACACCGAGCTTTCGCAGGGCCGTCTCCACCCCCAGCGACTTGAGGCGTTGCTGCAGTCGCCGGAGGGCGCCGGGGTTGTCCATGGGTGTCTGCGCGACCGCGCGCTCGACGCGATCGCTGCGGACACGGAACGCGTCGTCTTCGCGCACCACTTCGAGACGGTCTTCGGTCACCGGACGGAAGACGGCGAACGACAGCGCTTCGCCACGCTCGGCCTTCGCCTTCGGCACCTCGTCGAAGAACACCAGAAGGAGATCATCGACGCGGGTTCCGGCCGCCGCGGAGATCTCCACCAGCCGGGCGCCCAAACGTTCGACCTCGGCCCGAACGGCCCGCGCGTCCGCGCGGTCGAGATCGATCTTGTTGCCCACCACCACGCGCGCCCGCGGGACGAGGCCGGGGTCGTAACGCTTTAGTTCGGCGACGACGGTCCGCACGTCGCCGGCCGGGTCTGAGGTCGTGAGATCGACGACGACGGCGAGAATCCCGCACCGTTCGGCGTGCCGCAGGAAGCGCAGACCCAGACCCTTGCCCTCCGAAGCACCCTCGATCAGGCCGGGCAGGTCGGCCACCACGATGCGCTCACCTTCCCGCTCGACGACGCCGAGTCCGGGCGTGAGTGTGGTGAAGGGGTAGTCGCCGATCTTCGGATCGGCGCGCGAGATAGCTCCGAGCAGCGTCGATTTCCCGGCGTTCGGCAAACCGATCAGGCCGACATCGGCGACGAGGTGGAGCTCGAGGACGACGTCGTGTTCCTCACCGGGCTCCCCGGGCTCCGCGTAGTTGGGCACCCGGTCGGCGCGACTGCGCAAGGTGGCGTTCCCCCGGCCCCCCCGCCCGCCACGCGCGACGGTGTACCGGGCTCCGGGCCGAGCCAGATCGGCGATCAGCTCTGAGGTCTCGGTGTCGCGCACCACCGTTCCGACGGGTACGGGCAGGACGAGATCGGCTCCATCCGCGCCTCGACGACGATTGCCGCTTCCTCTTTCGCCGCCGGCGGCTTGCTGGTTGCGTCCGCGCACGTAGGCGGCCAGCGATGCGAGCTCGTCATCGGCGGCGAGGACCACCGAACCACCGTGACCACCGTCGCCACCGTCCGGACCGCCTCGAGGCTTGTGCTTCTCGCGGAGGAACGACACAGCGCCGCGACCGCCTTCGCCGGCGCGCACGCGGATGCGGACCTCGTCGACGAACTCAGCGGCCATGCCACCACGGTACGTGGCCGCCGGAGGGCAGAGGAGCTAGGCCGAGTCGATGGTGACGTAGGTGCGGCCGCGGGACTTGTAGAACCTCACAGATCCACCGGCCCGCGCGAACAGGGTGTCGTCGCCGCCGCGACCGACACCCGGCCCTGGATGGACCTTCGTCCCTCGCTGCCGCACGATGATCGATCCGGCGCGGATGTTCTCTCCGCCGAACACCTTCACCCCGAGGAACTTCGGGTTCGAGTCGCGACCGTTCCGAGAGGAACCGCCACCCTTCTTGTGGGCCATCAGGTACGCGCCTCCGTCTTCGGCTGCGGCGTGGTGATCTCCGTGATCTCGACGGCTGTCAGCTCCTGCCTGTGCCCGCGGGTCTTCTTCCAACCTGTCTTGCGGTGGTAGTTGAAGACGCGGATCTTCTCGCCCCGCTTGTGTCCGACGACGCGAGCGCGCACCTTCACGCCGCTGAGATCGTCGGGCCGGGCCTTGATCGAAGCGTCGTCGACCACGAGCACGGCGTCGAACGAGACCTCTTGGCCCTCGGACGCCTCGAGGCGATTCACCTCGATGACGTCGCCCGAGGCGACCTTGTATTGCCTTCCACCAGAACGGATCACGGCGTACATGACTTTCTCCGGAACGGGACGCCCAGTCTAGCGGTCTTCGCCGGTGACCGGAGCGTGCTCGGCGCCCGCCGCCGACTCTTCCGCCGGCGGCGCCTGAGGCGCCGCCTCACGCCGCTCCGAGCCGTCCGTAGAGGGCCGTCCGCCCCCCCCGCCGCCGCTCCCCCGGCGCGACCGCGAACGGCGCCGGGGTCGGGGACGAGGCCGGGCTTCGTCCTTCGCCTCCTCGGGAGTGGCGAGCTGCGACAGAGTGGCGTCGATGACCACGCCGCGACCGGAACACACCGGGCAGGGTGAGCTCAAAGCCTCGAGCAGGCCTTCCGAAACGTTCTTCCGGGTCATCTCGACGAGTCCGAGTGGCGAGATCCCTATGACTTGTGTCTTGGTCTTGTCGCGCTCGAGCTCGTGCCGGAACTCGCGCAGCACCTGCTCGCGATTGCGCGCGAGGAGCATGTCGATGAAGTCGATGATGATGATCCCGCCGATGTCGCGAAGCCGGAGCTGCCGGACGACCTCGGCCGACGCCTCGAGGTTCGTCCGGACGACGGTGTCCTCGAGAGACGTCTTTCCGACGTAGCGGCCGGTGTTCACGTCGATGACCGTGAGCGCCTCTGCCCGGTCGATGACGATGTAGCCCCCGGAGGGCAGCCAGACCTTGCGCTCGAGCGCCTTGCGCAGCTGATCCGTCACGTTCTCCGCGTCGAAGATGCCTTCCTCGCCTTCGTGCAACGAGACCTTCTCGAGGAGATCCGGAGCCACTGCTTTCAGATACGCGGCGACACGGTCGTAGGCCTCACGATCCTCGAAGACGAGACGGTCGTAATCCTTCGAGAACAGATCGCGGACGATGCGGATGACGAGATCGGGCTCGACGTAGATCTCGAGGGGGGCCGCTCCCTTCTCGCTCCGCGCCTCTATCTCTTCCCACAACCTCCGCAGGCGAGCGAGGTCACGCTCGAGCTCAGCTTCATCGACCCCTTCGGCCGCCGTCCGGATGATGAGGCCGCACCCGTCCGGACGAAGACGCTTCGCGATGTCGCGCAACCGCTGGCGCTCCTGGTCGTCCAGGCGGCGTGAGATCCCGTACCCCGACCCCTTCGGCACGACGACGAGGTAGCGGCCGGCCAGCGACACCTCCGTCGAGAGCCGGGCCCCCTTCGATCCCATCGGGTCCTTCGTGACCTGGACGAGAACCGACTGACCCGAGGTGAGCACCTGGTCGATCCGGGGCCGCGTATCGCCTTCGATCTCTTCGTCGGTGCTGACTTCGCCGATGTACAGCACGGCGTTACGCGACTGGCCGATGTCGACGAACGCGGCCTCCATGCCGGGCAAAACGTTCTGCACGCGACCGAGATAGATGTTGCCGACGAGCGACTTCTGAGCTTCGCGTGCGACGTAGTGCTCGACGAGTGATCCGTCCTCAACTACGGCGACCTGTGCACGATCCGCCGGTCCGGCGACGAGCATCACGCGTTCGATCTCGTCTCTGCGTGGTTGCCGGCGCGCACGCTGGCGCCGACCGGAGCGCCGTGGGCGCCCCATTGGCTTTCGTTGTGACAAAAAACCTTCCTTTACTTGCTGCGCCCGAGATGGACGCCGGCGGAACAGCACGCGAAGCGCGTCCCTGCCTTAATCAGTCGAAACCTACAGACAGCATACTTCGGGCTACTCGAGCCCCGGACGACCTCGATCAGGGCATAGCCCTCGCGAACCGGCGCATCCGCACCGACAGCAGCAGGCCCACGGCCGTGGCCGAGGCCACCAGCGAGGACCCCCCGTAGGACACGAAGGGTAAGGGGATCCCCGTGATCGGCACGAGACCGACGGTCATACCGATGTTCACGAACACCTGGAAGGCCAGAAAAGATACCAGCCCCGTCGCGAGAAGCGTGCCGAAGGTGTCGCGAGCCATCGCGGCTCCCCGGAGGCCCCGGACGAACAACACCCCATACAGGAACAACACCGTGGCACCACCGATGAAGCCCATCTGCTCGGCGACGGCCGTAAACACGAAGTCGGTGGGTTGCTCACGGACGAAGTCGAGGTTGGTCAGATTGACCGGGTCGCGTTTGGAGAAGATCCCCTTGCCGACGAGGCCACCGTTCCCCACGGCGAGGCGCGTCAGGTTGTAGTTGTAGCCCTCACCGAACCGATCAGCCCCGGGGTCGAGGAAGGCTTGGAGCCGTTGCTGCTGGTAGTCACGGACGATCCCGAGCTGGAAGAGCCCGATCACCCCCACGATGCCGGCCACGAGCATCAGCGCCAGGAGCCTCCAGTTCGCGCCGCCGATGACCAGCATCGTGAGCAGGATCCACAACAGGACGAGCATCGTCCCGAAGTCCGGCTGGAGGAAGACGAGCAGCGCACACGGTGCCGTGATCCCCATGCACCGCACGATCTCACGGAGGCCGAGATAACCGCGTCTGTCACCGATGTAGGCGGCCAATGCCGCGACGAGCACAGGCTTGGTGAGCTCCGCCGGCTGGAGCTTGAACAACCCCAGCGAGATCCAGCGCTGCGAACCGCGTGTCGCGTCGCCGATGGGCGACATAACAACGAGCAGCAGGAAGATGCACGCGACGTACATGATTATCGCGTACACCTTGAAGTACCTGTAGTCGAACAGCACCGCCGCCACGAGCGTGCCTGCGCCCAGAACGAGGAATACGAGCTGTCGGTTGAACAGCGCGCTCGACGCCTGGAAGCCGAGCAACGTTCCTTGCTCGGGGTCGACGGTCGCCGTGAAGATCGACAACAGCCCTATGGCAACGAGCCCGGCGACCGCGCCCAGTGTCATGAAGTCGAGCTCGCGAACGAAGACGCCCCGAACGCGCATCGTCAAAGCCTTCGCGTTGGACGCTTGACTCATCACCATCTACAGGGACGCCTCCATCAGTCGGCTCGGACCCCCGCTTCGAAGCCTGCGGCCGGGACGTCGAAGTACTGTTCGATCACCCGCCGCGCGATGGGCGCCGCGATCTGGGATCCGGTGCCGGCTTCCTCCACGAGCGCAACGACGACTATCTGCTTGTCGCCGTTCTTCGCGAGTCCGGCGAACCACGAGAACGGCTGCCTCGGCTTCATCTGCGCCGTACCGGTCTTGCCGCCGACGAAGATCCGATCCAGTGGGAACCCGGCGAAGGCGGCGGACGCCGTGCCTTCGTCCCGGACGGTTCCGGCAAGCCCCTGCTCGATGAACGTGAAGGCTCTCGGCGGTACGTTGACCCGTCCCATGACCTTCGGAAGCGCAGCCTTCGGCACCGTTCCGGACTTGCACGCTTCGTCCACCATCGTCGGTCGCGACACGTTGAGCTGGGCGAGGCACTTGAGGATGTGCGGACGGTACATCGTCCCGCCGTTGGCTATGGCGCCGTAAGCCATCGCGAGCTGCAGCGGTGTGGATTGCAAGAATCCCTGACCTATAGCGAGGTTGGCAGCGTCGCCGGGGAACCACCGGCGGTCGAAGGTCTGAGCGTAGGAGAAGCGGTTCCACTTCCACTCGGCGTCGGGAACGAGTCCCTCTTCCTCGCCGAGGAGATCGATGCCGGCGAGGCGTCCGAGGCCGAAGTTCCGCGCGACCTCCTGCAGATGTTCCTCGCGCAGCTCGCGACGCCGAGCGTCGAGCTCCACGCCGAGCGTGTAGTAGACGATGTCGCAGCTCTCGGCCAGGGACCGCGAGAGACCGACGGTACCGTGACCGGCCGCCGTCCAGTCTCGAAAGACACGTGTACCGATCCGCATGTAGCCCGGGCACTGGAAGGTACGGTTCTCGAGCTGCGGATCGACGCTCCACGCCGCGGCCGCCGTCAACGGCTTGAACGCAGACCCCGGCGGGACGGCCTCGGCTATCGCCCGGTTGAGGAACGGCATATTCGCGTCGGGGGCGTTGAGCTTCGCGAGCTCCCCACGAGGCGCCGAGCCGACGAACAGGTTCGGATCGAAGTCGGGGTTCGAGGCCAGCGCGAGGACCTCGCCGTTGCGCGGGTCGATGGCGACCACGGCACCGGCCGGCGCCTTGAACTTCTCACCGGAGTCCGGGTCGGTGAGTCCACGGGCCGTGACGACACCTTGATCGAGAGCATGCTCGGCGGCGATCTGCAGAGCCGAGTCGACTGTGAGTATCGCGTCCCAACCACGCTCGGGCGCCTGGTAGCCGAAGTCCTGGACGCGCCGGCCCCGCACGTCGACGGCGATCTTCCGGACGCCGGCTCTTCCGCCGAGCCAGTCCTCGTAGGAGCGCTCCACTCCCAGCTTGCCCACGAGATCTCCTAGCCTGTACTCACGCACCGATCGCCCCTGTTGCTCGGCCTCGTCCTGTCGTTCCCGGCGGCTCGAGAGCTCTTCTTCGCTTATCTCGCCGATGTGTCCGACGACATGCGCGGCGATGGCGCCCAAGGGGTACTGCCGCACGGGGATCTCGAGGTGAGTGACGCCGGGGAAGCGTTCGGGATGCTCCTGGAGGTAGATCACGACGTCCTTCTCGACGTCGAGAGCTATGGGTCGAGGCGTGTGAGGGCCGATGCGCGGATCGTCCACGATGTCCTGCACCTCTTCACGTTCCATGCCGAGGGCGTGCGAGAGATCGCGAACGACCTGCGCCTCGCGGTCCTTCGGGACGCGTGACACGTCGAGCGCGACGGTGAGTGCCGTGCGATTGCGCGCGAGGGTTTCGCCCTCGCGATCGAAGATGAATCCTCGCGGCGCCTGCTCGTAGACGAAACGGATCGACGTGCGCTCGGCCAATGCTTGCGCCTGGTTCCCCGCCAGCACCTGGATGTACCAGAGTCGTCCGAGCAGCGTGGCCAGGAGCGACAGGACCAATAGGTTGATGACCGTCAACCTGATCGGAGAGATGTTGGCGCCCGACCTCATGCGCCACCAGCGCGAAGCCCGCAGGACGAGCTATTCACCGGCCTGGACTCCGCTGTCTGCGCGCACGACACGGTTGAGCAACGGCATGAGCAAGGGGGATATCAACGCATTGTATGCGGTGGTGACAAACAACATCCGTGGCAGGGGCGACGGGTCGACCTGGGGGCCCAGGAAGATCGCACCGAGCCCGAACAGCAGCTGCGACGCGAAGGTTGCAGCCGCGAAGAGCCCAACGGCAGGGCCCACGCCGCGAGGCACGCCCGCCAGCGTTGCGCCGTATGCCGTGACCGCATAGGCGAAAGCAGATAGCCCCTTGGGCGTGACGAGCAAGAGGTCTCTGACGAGGCCGGCTATGAAGCCGGCCGTGGCCGCCGACCGCGGACGGTCACCGATGCCAAAGGCCACAACAACGAGGATCAGGAGATCCGGGCCGATCCCAGCGAGCGGCAAGCTCAACGAAAGCTCGGCCGACAACAGGATCGCCACAGTGGCCGCGATGGCGAAGAGCACGTGCCGGCTCATCTCATCCCTCAGGCGCCGGTGTCGGACTGGGAGCCGACTCGACGAGCTCGGTGCCAACGGCCACGGCGAGAACGTCGAGCTGCGAAAGCCGCACGAACGGCCGGACGCTGATCGAATACGACGTCCCGCGCGGGGCGAGAACGACGTTCTCGACGCGTCCGACGGGCAGCCCGGGCGGGAAGATGCCTCCCTGGTATCCGGACGTCACCACAACGTCGCCCGTCTTCACGGCTCGCTGGTCGAGCGCCGCTCTCGAAACGAGCTCGATCTCGATGTTCCTCCCCCCGGTCCCGCGCGCCAGACCCGTCTCTCCTGAGGTGCCTATGCGAACACCTATCGCCGACTGCGCGTCGGTGAGGAGCAGGATCTTCGCGCTCCTCGCCCCGGCCCACGACACACGGCCGACCAGCCCCTCGGCCGAGAGAACCGCCTTGTCCGCCACGACGCCGTGGTCGCGCCCTTTGTCGATGGTCACCGAGCGCTCCAGCCCTGAAAGGGACGCACCCACCACCCGAGCGTGGACGGCACGCACGCCGCCGGCTCCCTCGACCCGCAACAGGCTCTGGATCCTGGCGTTCTCGCGGGCCACATCGGCATACGTCTCGGCCTGCCGCCGGAGCCGGACGTTCTCCCGCCGCAACCTGCGGTTCTCGGAACGCAGGCTCCCGAGGTCACCGATGGTCCGGACCACCGACTCGAACGGGCTGACGAACGAGCGCACGCCCGACTGCAACACGCCGAAGGCCTGCGACGTCGTGTCGGCGACGCCGTCGAGGATCCCTGTACGGAAGTCGAGGGTGAGCACGGTGACCGTGCACAGGATGAGGATCGCGATGAATACGCGGTCGCGCAGGGTCCGCCGCCACACGGCGAGTACTCCTTCCTAAGTCATGAGGGGCCGCTACGCGGCATCCTGGATTACGGGCGCGCGGAGGTGATGAGCACGTTCCGAAGGGATTCGATCTCTTCGAGACACCGTCCGGCACCCAGCACGACGGCGTGCAACGGACTCTCGGCGATGTGGACGGGCATGCCGGTTTCGTGCTTGAGCCTCTCGTCGATACCTCGAAGGAGCGCACCGCCGCCCGTGAGGACGACGCCGCGGTCCATGATGTCGGCAGCGAGCTCGGGCGGCGTCCTGTCGAGTGTGTTCTTGACCGAGTCCACGATCTGCGTGATGGGCTCCTCTATCGCACGCCGGACCTCTTCGGCCGACACGATGATCGTCTTCGGAAGTCCCGACACGAGGTCGCGACCGCGGATCTCGGCTTGCGGCTCGCCGGGAAGGGGGAACGCGGAGCCGATGGCGAACTTGATCTCCTCCGCCGTTCGCTCCCCGAGCATGAGCGAGTACTCCTTCTTCATGTAGTTGATGATCGCTTCGTCGAGCTCATCGCCTCCGACGCGGATCGAGATGGCCGTCACAACCCCGCCCAGGGAGATGACGGCGACCTCTGTGGTCCCACCGCCGATGTCGACGACCATGTTGCCCGTCGGCTCGTGGATGGGAAGGCCGGAGCCGATCGCCGCGGCCATCGGCTCCTCGATGATGTGGACACGTCGGGCCCCCGCCTGGTAGCCGGCCTCCTCGACCGCTCGCTGCTCCACCCCGGTGATCCCCGAGGGCACACAGATGACGATCCTTGGCTTCGCCCACCGGCGGCGGTGTACTCGGTGGATGAAGTACCGGATCATCTTCTCGGTCACGTCGAAGTCGGCGATGACCCCGTCCCGTAAAGGTCGAACGGCCGAGATATGACCCGGAGTGCGGCCGATCATGCGTTTCGCCTCGTTGCCGACGGCCAGGATGTGGCCGGTGTTCTGGTTGATGGCCACCACCGAAGGCTCGTTGAGCACCACGCCCCGCCCCCGGACGTAGACGAGGGTGTTGGCCGTGCCCAGGTCAACGGCCATATCACGACCCAGGTATTGGAAGGCGCTGTCGAACACGATGCAGATCCTCTAGGCGTGCGGGTGCCTCATTGTCACCCAGGCCCCCGACAGGGTCAAAGGGCTGGTCGGGAAGGGAAAAACGCCTGGTCCGAAAGGACTAGTGCGCCCGTGTCCCCCAGCCTAGCCCCGTCGTTAGTGAAGCGAAGCAATAGTCGAACCCTGAAAGGGGGCAGTAATGGGTAAGAAGCGCAGACTGGGGCGCGT
>JBOGXL010000529.1:0-4734 GCA_050694575.1 Actinomycetota bacterium
GCAGGCCGTGGATGCGGATGATCTCGTGCTCGATGTACGCGTCCACCAGCCGGATGCGAAGGACCGGGTCGTCGACGCCGCCGGCGTCGCGCGCGACGGCGACGAGGTCTTCGGCCGTCGGTCCCCATCCCCACTGCAGGCCGGCGCGCGAAAGCGTCACGCGCTCGTTGTCCAGCGTGTCGCGGGCCATGGCCCAGCCGTTGCCTTCTTCGCCGATCAAGGCGTCGGCTGGGATCTTGACGTCCGTGAAGAACACCTCGTTGAACAGATGCTGGCCCGTCATCTCGACCAGCGGACGCACCTCGACCCCTGGCGCCTTCATGTCGATGAGGAAGTAGCTCAGACCCTGATGCTTCGGAACGTCGGGGTTGGTGCGCGCGAGCAGGATGCCGAAGGCAGCGTCGTGTGCGAGTGACGTCCACACCTTCTGTCCATTGACTATCCAACCGTCGTCGGTGCGCTCGACGCGCGTCGAGACGCCGGCGAGGTCCGAGCCCGCGCCGGGTTCCGAGAAGAGCTGGCACCAGATCTCCTCGGCCGAGAGCATGGGCGGGACGTAGCGCCGTTTCTGCTCTTGCGTCCCGTGCATGACGAGGATCGGCCCGCAGTGTCCGATGCCGATCGGATTGATCGGACGCGAGATCCCCGCGCGCTTCAGCTCGTCGGAGATGAGTAGCTGCTCGATCGGGTCGGCATCGAGTCCCCACGGCTTCGGCCAGTGCGGGACGACGTATCCAGAGTCCGCCAGTTCCCGAGGTGTTGGCTGGGGGTGTTCGGCGATCCATTCGCGAACAGCGGTCCGACCGGGATGCTCGGCGGGAAGCTCGAAATCCATCGCCAGGCACTCTATACGGTCGGTCATGTGAGGTCGGGCTTCGACCGCCCATTCCTTCTCTTGTTCGGTGGGGCAAAAAGGGAAGCAGCGTTTCACACATGAGCCGTTCCACATGGCGAACATCGGAAGTGTCTGGCGGGTTGTCAGGTTCCGCGTCGGCTGGGACTATGACGAATCGACATGGCACGAACGGCGATCGACATCGATCTCTCCGACCCGGATCTCTTCTCCTCCGGCGACCCGTTGGCCGCTTTCCGGTTGCTCCAGAAGGAAGCGCCCGTCTACCTGAACGACGGTGTGCAGGATCGCTTCTGGGCCCTCACGCGGTACGCCGACGTCGCCCACGTATCCAAGAATCCGGAGATCTTCAGCTCGGCGCAGGGGACGATCATCGGTCTCGAGCCCGAGGGCTCGATGCTCTCGATGGACAACCCCCGCCACAAGAAGCTCCGCTCCCTCGTCGAGAAAGGGTTCACGGCGCGCATGGTGCGCGACCTCGAGCCGCACACGCGCGAGGTGACGCGCCGGGTGTTCGACGAGATCGGTGACGCCGGCGAGGTCGACTTCGTCGCGCGCGTGTCTGCCGAACTGCCTCTGCGCGTCATCATCGAGATGCTCGGCACCCCGAAGGAGGACGCGAACTACCTCAAGGATCTGGGCGACGTCATGGTGGGCAACGCCGACCCCGACTACAACCCGGCCGGCGCTCGCGACGAGGACAGCGGTCCGGCCAAGGCACAGATCGAGATGTTCAACTACTTCAAGTCGCTCGCTACCGAACGCGCGCGCGATCCGGGCGACGACCTCGTCAGCGTCCTGCTCCAGGCCGAGCTCGACGGCGAGAAGCTCGACGAGATGGACTTCCTCATCTTCTGCATGCTCCTCGTCATCGCCGGCAACGAGACGACGCGCAACCTCATCTCCGGGGGCATGCTCTTGCTCTTCGAGAACCCCGACGAACGACGCCGCCTCCAGAACGACCCGTCGCTCATGCCGACGGCCATCGAGGAGATGCTCCGGACGGTGACGTCGGTCATGCACTTCGAGCGCACGGCCACGCGCGACACGGAACTGCGCGGACAGCCGATCGCTGAAGGCGAGAAGGTCTGCATGTGGTACGTCGCGGCGAACCGGGATGGCGATGTCTTCCCGGACCCCGATCGGTTCGACGTCGGACGACAGCCGAACCCACACCTCGCCTTCGGCGGCGGTGGCCCGCACTTCTGCCTCGGCGCCAGCCTGGCGCGCCAGGAGATCCGGGCGCTCTTCGAGGAGCTCCTCGCCCGCTACCCCGAGGTCGAGCGCACGGGCTCGGAGGAGCGCCTCCGGTCGAACTTCATCAGGGGCGTCAAGACGCTTCCGGTCAGGCTCGGCCCCCGCCGGACCTGAGCGCCGGTATCGCGCTGTAGCGTTGGCGCCGTGATGCGATCACGCGTCGGCGGCCTCGACGGCGTCAGGGGCCTCGCTCTCGTCGCCGTCCTCGCCTACCACACGGGCCCCGGCGTGTTCCCGGGAGGGTTCCTCGGCGTCGAGATGTTCTTCGTCCTGTCCGGCTACCTCCTGACATCGCTCCTGCTGCGCGAGCACGCCGAGCACGGAGCCGTTGACCACAAGCGGTACGCGGTGCGGCGCGTGCGGCGGCTCGTCCCGGCCGGGCTCGTCCTGCTCGCTGTGCTCTTCCTCGTCGTCCCCATCGTCGCGGGCGACGACGCGCACCGCCTCCGCGGCGATCTCCTGTCCTCGGTTGCCGGGCTGACCAACTGGCATCTCATCGCCGACGGAAGCTCGTACTTCGACACGGCGGGACGGCCGCCCTTCGTCCGCCACCTGTGGTCGCTCGCCGTCGAGATCCAGTTCCTTCTCGTGTCCTCGGTGTTGGCTGCGTGGCTCGCTCGACGAACGCGCAATACGGCGGTGACCGCGTTGGGCTGTGCGATGGCGGTGTCGGCGATCTCGATGGCCGTCCTGTACCGGTCGCCCGATCCGTCGCGTGTCTACTACGGCACGGACACGCGGGCCGGTGCGCTTCTCGCCGGTGCGTTGTTGGCGGTCGTGATAGCCGATCCGGTGGTCGCGCGGGTCGCGAACGCGGTGCGTTGGTTGCCGCATACCGCCGTTGCCGCCCTCCTGTTGCAGGTGTTGTTCACCGATCAGGTCTCGCGGTGGCTGTATCCGGCCGGGTTCCTGCTGACGCAAGTCGCGACTGTCGCGCTGATCGTCGCTGCGCTCCGGCCGGGCCGTGTGTCGACGGCGCTGTCCTCACCGGCGCTGCGATGGCTCGGCGAGCGATCGTACGGGACCTATCTGTGGCACTGGCCCGTCGTTGTACTCATGCGGCCGGGGATCGACGTCGCTTGGCACCCGTTCGTTTCGGCTGTGGTGAGCATCGGCATCGCGGTGGTGCTCGGTGCGCTGTCTTATCGGTTCGTCGAGCGGCCGGCACTCCGTGCCCCACGGTTGAGGGTGGCGTGGTCGAGCTTGTGGGCCGGTGTCCCGCGCGACGCCAGAGTCACCGCCGGCGCCGCGGCGATGGCGATCCTGGTTGCGTTCACGGCGCTTGCGGTTCGGTTGCCGGCGAGCGATCCGATCGCGGAGAGCCTCCGCGCCGGCGAGGAGGTTCTGGCGGCGCAGGCTCCGTCTCCCCTGACGGCGACTCCCGATCGAACGGTTGCTCCACGCGCGCCGGGAGGTGGAGGGAGTCTCGCCGTCGCCCGGCCGGCTCCTGTGCCGCGCCCGGCGCCGGCTCCCGTGCTCTCGACGTTCCGCCCGGGGAGCATCTCGGTGACGGCCATCGGCGACTCCGTGATGGTGGGGGCAGCCGGCGCACTCCACGCGAAGCTCGGTTCGAAGGGCTACATCGATGCCGTGAAGAATCGGCGCTTCTCCGAAGCCGCGCAGATCGCGCGAGACCTACGCGCGCGCGGCGCGCTCGGCCGAATCGTCATCGTGCACCTCGGGAACAACGGGCCGGTAGAAGCGGAGGAGATCGACGCGCTCGTTCGGGAGATCAAGGGCGTGCAGAAGCTCCTCCTCGTGACGGTCCGGGTGAACAAGCCGTGGCAGGATCCGGTGAACGACGCGCTGCGGGCCGGGGCGGATAGACACGCGGGCACCACCAAGATCGTGGACTGGCACGGCTACAGCGAGGGACAGCCGAACTGGTTCTACAGCGACGGGACGCACCTGCGTACGGCGGGGGCCGAGGCGTACGCGAAGCTCTTGACGGGCTCCATCCCGCCGCCGCCGACACCGAAGCCGACGCCGAAGCCGACACAGAAGCCGACGCCGACGCCCACCCCGAACCCGTTGCCGTTGCCGACGATCCTGCCGCCGCCGGATTAGCGTCGCCCGGGGCGCTCGGCCTCGGTCGGCGTCAGCCCCGGATCACGACCGCTACGAGCGTCCCGTAGACGCCGACCCACAGGGGGACGAAGAAGGTCAGGTTCCAGCGAAACATCGTGGATCGCAGACGCTCCATCTGGAGGTCGAAATGATCCTGCGTCACCAGCTTGGTCTCCACCGGTACCTCAGGCCAGGAGCTCGGCCAGGCTTCGGACGGTGTCCGGGTCCTGGGTGCCGGTGAGGATCGTCGTCACGGGACTTTCCTTCCATGCCTCGAGACGCATCGCGATGCGTTCCTTCGGCCCGACGAGCGATATCTCGTCGGCCAGCGCGTCGGGGACGACGCGCGCGGCTTCGTCCCGTTTGCCGTCCATGAACAGCTCTTGCACCTTGCGCGCCTCGCCCTCGAAGCCCATGCGCGAGATGACGTCCAGGTGGAAGTTGCGGTCCTTGGCCCCCATGCCGCCGATGTAGAAGGACAGCGAGAGCTTGATGAACCCGAGCGCGCTCTCGACGTCGTCGGTCGGGACGACGGTCACCGGACACGCGACCTCGAA
>JBOGXL010000530.1:0-2944 GCA_050694575.1 Actinomycetota bacterium
ACGTCGACCGCGTAAGCGCGCCCATGCTCACCGAGCTCGGCGGCAACCGCTGCGTTGCGCTCGGAGTTGCGAGACGCTATGGCTACTCGCGCGCCGTGCTCGGACAGCGCAAGCGCGATGCCCCTCCCGATCCCGGAGTTGCCTCCGGTGACGAGAGCGACACGACCATCGAGCGAGAAGTCCGGCATCGCGGTCAGCATCCCAGCACCGCTCGCAGCGATGCCAGCCGACTAGAGTCCTTTGATGGAGCTCGAGGTCATCCACGAGGCCGGGCCCGAACAGCTCGAGCGCCTCAAGCGACTCTTCGACGACGTCCGTGAGCACGACCATCACGACGCACTCGGCGAGCACAAGTGGCTCGACCTCGTCCATGGGGGCCGCGAAGGGTTCGGCGGCGTCGTCGCGAATGAGAAGGGTCACGCGCACCCCGCCGGCTACGCCCAGGTATCGCGCCATCCCAATCCCGAGCACGCACACTGGGGGCTCGAGGTGGTCGTCCATCCCGAGCACCGCGGCGTCGGCGTCGAGCTCGAGCTCGTCACGCATGCGCTCGCACTCATCTCAGACGGCGGCGGCGGGCACGTCCACTGGTGGGTCTTCCAGCCGTCGGAGATCCACGACGGCATCGCGCACCGGTTGGCCCTGCGCAGGGGACGCGACCTCTTGCACATGCGCGTGCCCCTGCCCGTGGAGGAGCAGCCGGTTCTGCCGCCGGGTGTGCGTCTGCGTCCCTTCGAGCCGGGGCGGGACGAGCAAGGCTGGCTCGATCTGAACAACGAGGCCTTCAACCACCACCCCGAGCAGGGTGCCTGGGACGCCGGCACGCTCAGGCGTCGCATGGGCGAGCCGTGGTTCGATCCGTCCGATCTCCTCCTCGCCGAGGACGAAGCCGGACTCGCGGGATCGGATTGGACGAAGCTCGACCACGAACGGGGGTTCGGCGAGATCTACGTGATCGCCGTCGCTCCGAAGCACCGCGGCTCGGGGCTCGGCCGCGCATTGTCCCTCGCGGGCCTGCACCACATGGCCGAAGGGGGCATGCACACGGGCTCCCTGTACGTCGACGCCGCGAACGACGCGGCGCTCGGGATGTACAGGCGCATCGGGTTCGACGTTCACCACGTGGACAGGGCCTACATCACCGACATCGACCCTCGGTAGCGCGACCAGATTGCAACAGCGACCTGGACCCGCTATGAAGCCATCACGACGACCACCACGGGATGGGCAGCCACGCACGCTGGACGACGGCGACACCGACGAGCAGGACGACGATCTCGCCGACCTGCTGAGCGCAGCCCACCAGGTCGCCGGTGACGCCGCCGATCCTGTGGCGCGCCGACCGTGAGGCGACGAGCCCCACGATCCCCACGCCCACGGCGGCCGGCACGAGGGCCGGGCCCATGCCGACGACACCTATGACGAGCCCCGAGACGACCGCCCCGACGATCTGCCGTCCGCGCACGACGGAGGCGTAGGAAGCACCGAGCCCGGTGTCCGTCGCGACGGGACCGGCCAGGAGCGTTACGGCACCGGCCCGGCTGACGGCGTGAGCCGCGGGCACTATCAACAGCGCGTCGGCCCCCTCGAGCGCGGCGATCGCGACGACGCGGATGGCTACGTCGAAGACAAGAGCCACGACGCCGTACGTCCCCAGCCGCGGATCCTTCAGGACGCGCAGGGTCTCCTCGCGCCCGCGCGCGCCGCCGAAGGCGTCGGCAGTGTCCGCCAGGCCGTCCTCGTGGAACGCACCCGTCACGAGCACACCGAGGCCCACGCCTATCGTGCTCGCCGCGAGGGCAGGCAGGAACTCGAGCGCGGCCACGTACGAGCCGGCCACGACGAGCCCGACGACGGCACCCACGACGGGGAACCAGGGGACCCCTCGCGCGAGATCGTCGGCGGATGTGGCGTCGCCACCCACGGACAGGCGGGTGAGGAACGTCGTCGCCGCGCGAAGATCCCTCAGCGTCGCAGCCCCCACTCCCGGAAGGTGGCGACGTCGGTCACGCACGCTGCGGCGAGCCGGACGAGCGGCACCGCGGCCAGCGCGCCACTCCCCTCACCCAGCCGGAGGCCGAGATCGAGCAGAGGCTCCAGCGCGAGCTTCTCGAGCAGCAGCGAGTGCCCGGGCTCGGCCGACATGTGCCCGGCGAGGCAGTGCGCCAGGATCCCGGGACGGGCCGCTTCGAGCGGTGCCACGGCCGCCGTGACGACGAACCCGTCCAAGAGCACGGGCACGGATCGGACCCGAGCCTCGAGGACGGCTCCGGCGATCGCGGCCAGCTCGCTGCCGCCGACCTCCCGGAGGATGTCGAGCGGATCGGCGACGCCGTCGATGCGCTTGGTGGACGCATCGACGACGGCCACCTTCCTGTCGAAGGTCTCGTCGTCGATGCCGGTGCCACGGCCCGTCCAGAGCTCGGCGGGGCCGCCGTAGAGGGCGGCGCAGACCGCGGCGGCCGCCGTCGTGTTCCCGATCCCCATCTCGCCCACCACGAGCAGATCCGTGTCGAGCTCGGCAACGGCCTCGCGTCCGGAGGAGAAGCATCGTTGGAAGCCCTCGGGCGTCAGAGCCGCCTCGAGGCGGAGGTTCGCCGTCGGCCGGCCGACCCCGACATCGACCACAGAAAGCGAAGCGTCCAGAGACCTCGCCATGGCGCTCGCCGTCGCGACACCCTCACGCAGCGCACGCAGGACCTCGGCCGTCACCTCGGCCGGGTAGCCGCTGACGCCTTCAGCGGTGACGCCGTGGTCGGCAACGAAGACGACGCACGAGGGATTGGCGACGCGCGGATTCGAGCTGCGCTGCCACCCCGCGAGCCACGTCGCCACTTCGTCGAACCGCTTCAGGGCACCGGACGGCTGCAGGATGTCGGCTGCGCGTCGGCGCACCGACAGTATCGACGCCTCGTCCGGATCGGGAAGGTCGGCGAACAGATCG
>JBOGXL010000531.1:0-3138 GCA_050694575.1 Actinomycetota bacterium
GTCGTGGACGGCCAGAGCCACCGTCACAACCTGCACCCGGGATTCACGGCGGAAACCGACGGATCGTTCCTATCGCCGCCCATCCAACTCTCGGCCCACATGACGCCCGGCCCCCACAACATCATCGCGAGGCTCACCGCCGACAACGTCGAGCGCCTCTTCCCGATCCTCATCGTCGATGCGGCCGGCAGGAGTCCCAGCGGCGGCGGCGGGTTGAACAACGTGGCCAACCGCAACACCGGCGGCGGCGGCGGAGGGGGAGGCGTGCTACCGAAGACCGGCGCGGGCATCCTCATGCTCATCCTGTGGGCGATCGCTCTGATCGCCGCGGGCACTGCCCTCGTCTTCGCCGCACGGCGTGGCGGCTTGCGCATCCAGCCTCTGCGTGTGGTGTCGACGCGTTTCCGGCGACGCAGCGCTACGCCGCTCGCCTTGCCTCCTCCCGATGTTCCGTTCATCGACACGGCGGGATTCGTTCCCGTGAGGCCGCGCAGGCCAGAGGTCGATCCGGTGACGGAGGCCGACGTGCAGCACGATCCCAGCAATTGGGACGACTGAGCACCGGGGGACCGCCCGAGCTCATCCCCCCGCCGTCCGCGCCCCTCAAGCTGCGGGAAGCGCGCCGGAGATCCACGCGAAAGCTGGGGTCTCGTCGCACGCGACGTGCCTTGCGACGACTCGCCTGGACGTTGGTTGGAGTGGTTGCATTCTTCGCGCTCGCTGCGATCTTCGCCCTGGTCTACGCCGGACCCAGCGCTCTGCGCGCCGCCCGCGAAGGGCGGTCGGCGCTGACGACGGCTCGCGACGCGTTCTTAGATCGCGACGCCCGAGCTGCCGGCCGCCAGTTCGTCCGCGCTGAGGGTCTGTTCAGGTCGGCGGAGCGCCGGCTCGGTTCGCCCCTCGTCTGGCCCATGCGCCTCGTCCCCATCGCGAACAGACAGATCGTCGTCGGGCGCTCCCTCGCGTTGATAGGGGGCCGGGTGGCGGAGGCCGGACGCGCGGCGTCCGCGGCGATGAGCGAGCTCCCCGACCGGGAGTTGAAGCTCGAAGACGGACGCGTCGACCTCGGCGCGGTCGAAGAGGCGATAGGGGCTTTCGGCGGCAGCGTCGCGGCGGCTACCGACATCGGTGAGGAGCTGCGGAGCATGCCGTCCGGCTGGGTGATCGGCCCGCTCGATCGCGCGCGCTCCGAGGCGCTGGCGCTCTTGCCGTCCGCGGTGGAAGGGATGCTCAAGGGCCAGAAGGCATTGGAGTCGCTCCCGAGCCTCCTTGCCGACGGGACGAAGAAGCGGTATCTGATCGCCTTCTCCAACCTGTCCGAGCTGCGGGGGTCAGGAGGTTTCATCGGCTTCGTCACGGTCCTGGAGGCCGAGGACGGTGATCTCGATCTCGAAGACGTCTCCGGACGCCCAACCGAGCTGTTCCCCCCGCCGGGTGAGACCGACGCGTCGTACCCGTCCTGGCTCCCGGCCGACCTGCGTTCGGCCGGAGCCATCTTCCAGAACATCAATCTCTCTTCCGACTTCCCGACCGCCGGACGGCTCATCGTCGACACGGCGCGATCGGCGCTGGGACAGGTCGACGGCGTGATAGGCGTCGATCCGGTCGGTCTCGGCGCGATCCTGAACGCGACGGGTCCCATAGACATCGCGTCGTGGCCGGACCCAATAGATGCGGACAACGTTTCGCGGGTAGCGCAGCACGACGTCTATCTCAGGATCCGGAACAACCAACAACGCGAGGACTTCTTCGCCGAGCTCGTCCGGACGACGTTCGATCGTCTCGTCACAGACGACGTCGCGTTCCGGCCCGAGACGTTCGGCACGTTCGACGGGGCGGTGCGCGCCGGTCATTTCCGCATGTACTCCAGTCATGGCGAGGATCAGGCGACGTTCACGGAGCTGGGGCTGGCCGGTGACGCCGCGCGCGCACAGGCGGCGAGCGACGTGCTCTCGCTGGTGACGCAGAACGCCACGGGCAACAAGGGTGATTGGTTCCTGCGGCGATCGATGCGCTACGACGTCCGCCTCGATCCCATCCGCCGCACGGCGTCAACCGAGCTCGCCGTCGACTTCAGGAACTCGGCACCGAGCTCGGGCCTGCCCGATTACGTCATCGGAGCCAAGGCCGGAGGCGTGGAGCGCGGGACGAACCGGCAGATCTTGACGCTGGTGCGCGCAGCGGCCGACGAGCTGCGCGGGCTCCAGGTGGGTGCCGATCAGGTGACTGCGCTGCAAGGACCCGAAGGACCGCTGCGCGGATACCGGACGGCAGTCGACATCCGGGCGGGCGGGTCGGCCGAGATCCGGATGACGTCCACCATCCCCAAAGCCGTTCAGGGGACGGGATCTGATCGTACGTACCGCCTGCACGTCATGCCCCAACCGGTGGTCAACGCCGATTTCCTCGAAGTGTCGATCCGGGCGCCCGCCGGGTGGACCGTCGAGGGCGACTCGACCTTCGCCAACGAGCTCGGCAGAGACCTCATCCTCGAGGTTCGGCTGAGACAGACCTCGAGGGCATGGCTGTTCGACAAGGTCGTGCTCGAGCCGTGGCGGGTCGCCCGCGACCTGCTGGGGAGGATCTTCTAGCCGAAGATCTGCTGCCGGCGCCGCCGGCGGAGTCCCCACGACGCCCGTCCGGCGAAGCCGCCGACGAGCAAGCCGACGATGAATCCGAAGATCCAGCTGGAGGCCGACTGCGACGGCTCGGCCACGTCCAGGGGCTGGTCGTCGGCGATGGGGCCCTCGACGACGATCTCGGGAGTGCCGAGGGGGTCGGTGGTGGGCACCTCGACGTTGTCGATGACCGTTGGGGCGCGAGTTACTGGGGCCGTCGGTCGGCGGGTTACGACGGGGGCCGGCGCTTGAGTGGGACGAGGGGTGGCTGGCGCTGGCGACGTCGTCGCTGCTGGTGACGGCTCAGGGTCGCCCGAGGCTGGTGGAGGAGGTGAACAGGGGAAATCGTCGTCGATCGGAGTGTGGCAATCCGCAATCGCCGCCGGTGGCGCCAAAAGCAGGGCGCTCGAGATCATGAGTGAGTCGGCGCAGATCCGCCCTAGGCGGGTCATTACGCGACGTACTGTACGTCGTTGGGGCATTTGGGGCAACTGGTAGACGGCGATGAGCTAGTCACGAA
>JBOGXL010000532.1:0-2395 GCA_050694575.1 Actinomycetota bacterium
CCGACGAGGCCAACGCTTGGGTGCACGCGTACTACAACGCCTTCACGAAGCGCCAGCAGAAGCTCGCCGACTACCAGACCAACCCGAACATCGCCGTCGTGTCGGGCTTCATGTGCTGCGAGACCGATGAGGAAGCCAACGTCAAGGCCGAAGGCTGGACGTTCTTCGCCTTCGCGCTTCGCTTCTACGCGACACACGCGCCGGGCGGACCGAGTGAGGTGAACCTCTGGGAGGAGTTTCAGGCGTTCCGTGCCTCCGAGGCCGGCCAGAAGATGCACGCCGGCGGCCTGGTCGGCTCTCCCGAGACGATCCGCAAACGGCTGCGCAAGTTCGAGGGCTCGCACGTCGACCAGGTGATCCTGCTCAACCAGGCCGGCAAGAACACCCACGCGGACATCTGTGACTCCCTCGAGCTGTTCGCGAAGGAAGTGATGCCGGAGTTCCACGATCGTGACGCTGAGCACCAGGCGTGGAAGCAGGCGGTCCTCGCGGGCGACATCACGCTCGAGGAGGTCGACGTCTCGCCCGAGGTATTGCCGCGTCCGCAGCGCGGCCGGCCCCTCGAAACGCACGCGTAAAACAGAAAGGAAGCGCATTGGCTACCGCGACGATCGACAAGGAAGCTGTGGGCACGCTCATCGAACGCGCCCGTCGTGAGATCGACGAGGGGTTGCTCCCGTCGTGTCAGCTCGCGCTGGCGCGGGACGGAGAAGTGGTCGAGCACGTGACGCTGGGCGACGCGCCGCTGGGCGACGACACGCGATACGTCATCTTCTCGTGCACGAAGGCGATCGTGTACGCGGCCACCTGGCAGCTTCTCGCCGAAGGGTCGCTGCGACTCGACCAGCTCGTCGCCGAGCTGATCCCGGAGTTCGCCGCCAACGGCAAGGACGCAGTCACCGTCGAGCAGGTCATGACCCATTGCGGAGGATTCCCTCTGGCTCCCATCGGTCCGCACGAGGCGACCGACCGCGCGGCTCGACTCGAGCGGTTCGCGAAGTGGCGTCTCACAACGGAGCCCGGCGTTTTCGCCTACCACGCGACCTCCGCCCACTGGGTGCTGGCCGAGCTGATCGAGCGCATCGACGGCGACGACTACCGCCGGGCCGTCGGCAGGCGCGTTTTCGAGCCGTTGAGCTTGAAGCGGTCGGCGCTCGGTGTTCCCGTCGAGCATCAAGGCGACATCAATCGCGCCGTCGTCGTCGGGGAGCCGGCGACCGCGGAGGAGTTCGAGGCCGCCACCGGTGTGAAGGGCTTCGACACGATGGGGATCACCGACGAAGCGCTCGCGTCCCTCGGCGAGCCCGATGCCATCGCCGCCGGCGTGCCCGGGGCGGGGGCCGTCTCGACGGCCGGCGACCTGGCCCTCTTCTACCAGGCCTTGCTGCACAATCCCGGCGCGCTGTGGGATCCGGCGTGGCTCAATGATGCGACGTCCGTCGTGCGTGTCACCGCTGCCGATCCCCTCGCCGGCTTTGCCCCGGCCAACCGCACGATAGGCATGGTCGTAGCCGGCGACGATGGACGCGGGGCCGCCCGTCTCTTCGGTCACACGGCCGGTCCCCGCTCCTTCGGCTACAACGGCGCCGGCGGTCAGATCGGGTGGGCCGACCCCGACTCGGGTCTGTCGTTCGCGTACCTCACCAACGGCCTGGACCGGAACCTGCTCCGCTACCCACGCCGGATGTCGGGCCTCAGCAGCAAAGCCGCCGTCTGCATCGGGTGAACGGCTGATCGTGGAAACGTGGACCGCGATCCTCTCGCGACGCAACATCAGAGCCTACGAGGACCGGCCGATCCCCGACGATGCGCTGGATCAGATCCTGGAGGCCGGCCGGCGGTCGCCGTCGTCGATGAACAGGCAGCGGTGGGACTTCATCGTTTGCGTCGACCGGGCCCGGCTACAGCGACTGGCGACGACGTGGGCGGGAGCCGGCCACGTCGCTACCTCGGCCGCCACGATCGCGCTGGTTGCGCCGGAGTCGCCGAGCGAGGACTCGCTCCTAGAGGATTCGATCCAATACGACCTCGGCCAAGTGACGATGAGCATGGTGCTCGCGGCCACGGATCTCGGGATCGGTTGCGGACATGCCGACGTGCACGATCAGGACCTGGCGCGCGAGATCCTCGGCCTCCCACCAGACAGGTACTGCGCATACCTCATCGCGCTCGGCTACTCGGGCGAGCGTCCGCTGAAACCGATCCGGCGTCCGAACCGCCGCCCGTTCGATGACGTCGTACATCGCGAGCAGTGGTAACTCCACGGAAGCGGGACGGGAACAGCGGAGTAGCCGTGCGTACGATCGCCTCCGATCTGCGCTTCCCTGAGGGCCCGGTCGTCCTTCCCGACGGGACCTACGCGGTTTGCGGCGGACGCAGGATCACGCGGATCACG
>JBOGXL010000533.1:0-1825 GCA_050694575.1 Actinomycetota bacterium
AAGCCCGGCGGGATACCGACGACGTTCCACGACTCGCCTCCCTGGGGAAGCGCAAAAGCACGGCGCTCGGCACGCCAGCCCAAGGCGGAGATACTCCGGGCGATGTAGGCGGCGGCGAGGCCGTCCCCTTCCGTGCCGGCGTCCCGCTGGCCTATCTCGACAGCGAGCGCGCGCACGTGATCCATAGCCCCGTCGAGGGCGAACGTGCCGGGATCTGCGGTGGTCGTCGGCACCGGCGTCGCCGTCGCCGCCGCCGGCGTCCTCGAAGGCGATGGTGAAGGTGATGCCCGTCGCTCGGCGGAACAGGCCACCGCGAAGACCAGGGCGGCGATCAGCGAAAGGGCTCTACGCATCGAAACGGAGCTCGAATCGGCTCCCGGTGCCCGGCGGCGAGGTGACGTCGACGCGCGCGCCGAGGAGGCGCGCGAGCTCACCGACGACGGCGAGCCCGAGGCCCGAACCGACCGGACGCACCCCCGCGTACTTCCGCCAGAGGTAGAAGCGCTCGAAGGCGTGATCGATGTCATCTGCGTCCATCCCGGGGCCGGAGTCGGCGACGGCGACGGTCGCGTGGCGGACCTCGACGGTAACCGTGCCTCGCTCCGGCGTCACGCGCAACGCGTTCTCCACGAGGTTGGCGAGCATCTGGTGGACACGATCGGCATCGGTCTCGACGTACGAGGCAACCCCGGAAAGGAGCTCGAGGCCGACGTCGCTGTCTTTAGCCGCGGGAAGGAGAGCATCCACCACCGAGCCGGCGACGTCCCGGAGGTCCACGTTGTCGCGGTGCACGGAGAACTCGCCGGCCGAGAGCCGAGCGAGATCGAGCAGGTCCTGCACGAGCCGCTCCAATCGCTTCGACTCCCGCGCGACGACCTCACCGGCCCGGCGTGGTTGCCGGGCGGTTCCGTCGGCCAGGGCCTCTCCGTAACCGCGTATGGCCGTCAAGGGCGTGCGCAGCTCGTGGGACACGGACAGAAGGAAGGCCTCTTCGCGATCCCGGGCGGCGTGCAGATCCGAAACCATCCCACCGAAGGCCGTCTTCAGCTCGGCGATCTCCACCGGATCCGACGGTGCCGGCGCGGGGATGCCGCCGGCCGTTCCGCGGCCGAACCCTCTCGCCGACCGAGCGAGCTCACCCAGGGGCCGGGACATCCGGCGGGCCAGCACGTACGCGACGAGCGTCCCGCCGGTGAGCCCGAAGGCGGCGGCGATCATGAGGCGGCCGGTGAAGCCTTCGGGGACGGCGGGAACGTCTCGGGTTCGCTCGAACACGTACAGCGTGCCCGGCCGCCCGCAGACCGTCGTGCGCGCGGACGCGTACAGACTCTCACCGCCCGGCCCGCGCGTACGTCCGGTGACGCCCGGTCCCGGCACCGGGCGCCGGGACGCCAGCCCGTCCGGGACGAACCGAACGCGGGGGCCGAACTCCTCGGCCAGCCGCGGACGCGCGACGTCGCACGGCAGCTCCACGGCCAGGTCGGCGACGCGCGCGGCCTCGCGCTCGAGCTGCGCGACGGCCCGTTGTGGAGCGCCGAGTCGAGCCAGCCCCAACGTCATCACGGCGGTCAGGACCACGGCACCGACGGCCACACCGCCGATGGACAGGACGAGGACGCGTCCGAGCGAGGGACGGCGGCTCAAACGCGCTCCGCTTTGTACCCCACGCCCCGAACCGTCTTGACGGGACAAAGATCACCGAGCTTCCGACGGAGCTGGGCGACGTGCACGTCGACGGTCCGCGAGTCGACGGTGTCGGGATAGCCCCAAACAGCTTCGAGCAGTTGCGTGCGCGTGCACACGCGTCCGGGCCGAGCCAGGAGGT
>JBOGXL010000534.1:0-6948 GCA_050694575.1 Actinomycetota bacterium
CCACGTTGCGGCTGGAGGAGCACAGGAAGAACGGGTTCGTGACCGTTCCGACGGCGACCATGCGCGACGGACGCCGCACGTTCCGCCTGCCTCCGCCGCTCGCTTGACTCGTCAGTCAATACGCGAGGAGACTTTGCCACCGGGGGTTCGCACGCTCTAAGGAGGGGTTCGCATGGCCATCGACTTCACGCTTCCACCCGAGATCGAGGACATCCGGCTCAAGGTCCGCGAGTTCATCGACGATGAGGTCCGTCCGCGCACCGAGAAGCTCGAGGCCAACGAGGCCGACCGCGGCGAGTTCGTCAAGGCCATCATCGAGCTCCGCGGCCGCGCCAAAGAGGTGGGCCTTTGGCTCCCGCAGATGCCCAAGGAGTGGGGGGGTCTGGGTCTCGGCGCGACGGCTATGGCGTTCGTCCAAGCCGAAGCGGTCCGGTCTTCGATAGGGCCTTTCGTCCTCAACTGTCAGGCCCCCGACGAAGGCAACATGCACACGCTGCTGCACTTCGGGACCGAGGAGCAGAAGCAGAAGTACCTCAAGCCGCTCTGTGACGGCGTCGCTCGTTCGTGCTTCTCGATGACCGAGCCCGAGGTCGCCGGTTCCGATCCGACGGGCATCCAGACGCGCGCCGAAGAGGTGGACGGCGGCTGGGTCATCAACGGGCACAAGTGGTTCACATCCGGTGCGCGCGGCGCGAACTTCGCGATAGTCATCGCGCTCACCGACCCCGACGCCGTCACGCCGCAGGCGCGCAACTCTGCGTTCCTCCTCGACCTGCCCGCCGAGGGCTTCGAGATCGTCCGCGACATCGAAACGATGGCCGGACGCGGCAACCACTGCGAGATCCTCTACAAGGACGTGTTCGTCCCCGCCGAGAACCTGTTCGGCGGCCGGGGACAAGGTCACCGCCTCGGTCAGGTGCGTCTCGGACCGGCACGACTCGCGCACTGCATGCGCTGGATCGGTCAGGCCGAGCTTGCTCTCGAGATGATGATCGACCGCGCGTTGAAGCGACAGCTGCACGGAGCGCCGCTCGCCGAGAAGCAGGGGATCCAATGGATGATCTCCGACTCGGCGATGGAGCTGTACACGGCCAAGCTCATGTGTCTGCATGCCGCGTACAAGATCGAGAACCAGCTCGACTTCCGTCAGGAGGTGTCCTTCGCGAAGCACCACATCGCGAACACGCTGTGGCGGGTCATCGATCGCGCCATCCAGGTGCACGGCGCACTCGGCTACTCGACCGATACGCCGCTCCAGCAGATGATGAAGCACGCTCGCTCGGCTCGGCTGGTGGACGGCGCCGACGAAGTTCACCAGTGGCGGATCGCGGACATCACCATCAAGACGTTCGAGGACACGGGCTCGGTGCGGAAGGCGACCGGCGACCTAGACTTCTAGGCCGTTGCCGGTAGACGCCCTGGGCGACGCCGTCGTCAAGCGACTGACGGCGGCCGGGCAGCTGCTCGAGCTTGCCGAGGAGGACGTTGACGGCGTCCGCATGCGCGTGTGGAAGAACGCACCGCCATCGCTGCGCGCCGTCTTCGAGCTCTCCAAGGCCCACGGAGAGGCCGACTTCATCGTCTACGAGGACGAGCGCTGGACCTTCGACAGGCACTACTCCGCCGTGGCGTCGCTTTCGAGCTGGCTCGTCCGTGAGGCCGGCGTGGCCAAGGGAGATCGTGTCGCCATCGCGATGCGCAACTACCCGGAGTGGTCTGTGGCCTTCTGGGCCGCCGCGTGTGCCGGCGCGATAGTCGTCCCTCTCAACGCGTGGTGGACGGGCGACGAGCTCGCCTACGGCTTGCGCGACTCGGGGACGAAGGTCCTCTTCTGCGACATCGAAAGGTGGGAGCGCATCGCATCGCACGGCGACGCTTTGCCCCTCGAGCGCGCGGTCGTGGTCAGGAGCGAAGCGCCCGAAAGAACCCTCGCCCTCGAGCGGCTGCTGTCTGCGGGCGAAGAGCTTCCCGAGGTCGCGCTCGAGCCCGTGGACGACGCGACGATCTTCTACACGTCGGGGACGACGGGGGAGCCCAAGGGGGCGCTGGGCACCCATCGCAACATCTGCACGAACCTCTTCAACCTCGTCTACGCGGCGCAAAGCCGCTCGGCGCAGGCGAAGCCGGAGCCGTCAGATCGGCTGCTCGATCTACGCCCAACGCAGTTGCTGTCGGTCCCCTTCTTCCATGTGACGGGGTGCCACTCGACGCTCGTCCCGACGCTCGCCTTCGGCTCCAAGCTCGTCCTCATGCATCGGTGGAACGCCGAGCGCGCCCTCGAGCTGATCGAGCGCGAGAAGATCACGTCGTTCGGCGGCGTGCCGACGATGGTCTGGCAGGTGCTCGAATCACCCGACTTCGACAGGCGCGACACCTCGAGCGTCCAGAGCATCGGCTATGGGGGAGCCCCGGCGCCGCCGGAACTGGTGCGCAGGATCAGGGAGCACTTCCCGACGGTGAGCCCGGGCAACGGCTACGGGATGACCGAGACGTCGTCGCTGGCCGTGGGCAACGGCGGGGAGGACTACCTGCGCAAGCCGGAGAGCGTCGGGAGGCCCTCGCCGATCAACGACATCATGGTGGCCGACGAGTCGGGTGCCGAGGTTCCCACCGGCGATCTCGGTGAGGTCCTGATGCGAGGCCCCAACGTCGTCAAGGGCTACTGGAACAAGCCCGACGCGACGGCCGCGACCTTCCACGACGGATGGCTGCATTCCGGCGACATCGGACGCATCGACGAGGAAGGGTTCCTCTACATCGTCGACCGAGCGAAAGACATGGTCATCCGCGGCGGCGAGAACGTGTACTGCGTCGAGATCGAGACTGTGCTCTACGAGCATCCGGCGGTGAGCGAGGCGGCGGTGATCGGCATCCCGCATCGCGTGCTCGGCGAGGAGGTCGCGGCGGTGGTCAAGCGGGTGCCGGGCTCCGACGTGAGCGAAGACCAGCTCAAGGAGCACGTCGGCAACCGACTCGCCGCCTTCAAGGTCCCCGTGCGGATCTGGATCTCCGACGACGAGCTCCCGCGTAATCCCGCGGGCAAGGTCCTCAAGAGGGAGTTGCGGGAGAAGCTGCTGGATCCAAGTCGATCCTGACCGTCTGGAGATCCGTTCCGACGAGACGGATCATCACGTCGTTCGGGGACCAGCGCAGCCGTTGCCGAGGATCGTCGTCGGTTAACACCGAAGCCGTGCCCGTCCGCCAGTGGCCCCCGATGCGCACGCGCACCTTCGGGTTCGCGCCGATGTTGTGGATGTAGCCGGCTCGCCGTCCGTGCTCCGACACGACCCAAAGCACGCTGTCTTCGAGGTGACCGCCGACCGGTGTACGGCGACGCTGCCCAGACCGGCGACCCGTCGTCTCCAGCAGCACGAGACCCGGGAGGTATCCGGCGACGAGCTTCGACACGGGATTGAGCAGATAACGTTGGAAAGTCGTCACGACCCGCCACTTCCGACGCATAGTTTGCACCTCCTAGGACGGCCCGACGTCGAGTGCCATTGTGAGGCACCGCACGCCGCCGCCGGCCTTCAGGAACTCGTCGACGGCACAGACCCGCACGTGGAACCCAGCTCCTTCGAGCTCATCCTGCAGCCGCGGCGAGCAGGACGGCATCACCACGGTTTCGTCGACCACCACGGAGTTCGCGCAGAACGCGAGCGCTTCATCGGTCGTGAGCGCTATGGGTTCCGGTACGACGGCGCCGACCACCTCGCGACCGTACTCGTCCCACGCGTCGGGCACGACCATCGCACTTCGATCGTCCAGCGGACAGAACGTCAGGTCGAGGTGATAGAAGCGCGGATCGGTGAGCTCGATGGACAAGACCTCGACGTCCAGCGCCTTCGCGAGCGCTGTGTGGGCGTCGAACTCCGACCGGATCCTGTAGCCGGCGAGGACCCTGTCTCCGAAGGGGAGCGCGTCACCGGCGCCCTCGAAGTACGGACGACCGTCGAGATCGACGATCTGGGCGCCACGCCCACGGAACCACCGACGGAAGTGGGGCTCCTCGCCCGAGCGCTCCGGATGCCGGAAACGGGACGCGACGAAGCGATCCCCCCAGACGAACCCACCGTTGGCGGTGAAGACCATGTCCGGGGAGCCTTCGACCGCGTCCATCGTCTCGACGCTTGCGCCGACGTCCTGCAGCTGCTCGACGAGTTCCTCCCATTGCGCCAACGACCGTTGGGGGTCGGCCGTTACCTCCCGATGCATCCAGGGATTGATCTCGTACAGGACGCCGTAGTGACGCGCTTCGCTCATCAGGTATCTGCGTCCCCAGGGAAGTGTCACGAAGCCAGGTGCTCGGTGAGGTCGCGGATGAAGAGCCCGACGTCCGTGACGATCCCGAGAACCTGGTGACTGCCGCGGTCGGCGAGTTTCGTCACCACCGCCTGATTGATGTCCACGCAATACGTCTCGACGCTCGCCGGCAGGACGTTGCCCGTGGCTATGGCGTGCAGGGTCGAAGCCAACATCAGCGCCACGCGCACGCCTTCGAGCTTCTCCCGCATGGCGTCCTGCGCCGACATGACGTCCGTGATGACGTCGGGTATCGGGCCGTCGTCCCGCACCGAGCCTGCGAGGACGAACGGCACAGCAGCTCGAACGCACTCGAACATCACGCCCGTCCGCAGCTCACCGTCTTCCACGCCCGCATATATCGATCCCCAGCGTCTGACCTCATTGATCGCGCGGAGGTGATTCGCATGGCCGCCCTCCGCGGCGGTTCCCTCGCGGATCGAGATGCCGAGAGACGTGCCCAGCAACGCCGACTCGATGTCGTGTGCCGCGAAGCCGTTCCCCGCGAAGAGGACGTCGATCCAGCTCTCGCGGACGAGCCGTGCGAGGTCCGGGCCGGCACCGGTGTGGATGACGGCGGGGCCGGGCACCACGAGGACCTTGCCACCGTCGGCCTTGGCTCTGCGGATGCGTCGTGCCACCTCGGTGACGATGAGGCCCTTGGGCTTCTCGCTCGAGACCTCCGAGGTCATGAAGGCGAAAGGATCCGTCACCGCGCCCCGGCCCCCGGGCGTCGGCTCCCTCGGTTTCTCGAGGGGACGGACCTTCACGCCGATCGGCCCCACGACGACACGGTCACCGGACCGGGCGTGACTCATCGGCAGGGTTCGAGCGCTCGTCCCGTCCGCCGACACCGCGACCGCACAGTCCATCTCCGGGCGTTCGACCTCCACCCACCGGCCGTTCACCTTCACCGACGTAGGCAGGTTGGTGGACGCGTAGAACCCGCGGGGGAGGACGCCCTCCCGGGTCACCTCCGCGAGCTTGGCGTCGGGTTCGTCGACGAGGTGGGCACCGTGGGGCAGAAGGTCGGCGAGCAGCCTCTCGAGGGCGTCCTCCGTCTCGCAACGAAGCTCTATGCGGGCGTGCGAGGGATCGGTGTGGGAGCGGCCGACGTCTATGTCCTGCAACTGATACTCGGCGCCGGCCGCGACGATGACGTCCAGGATCTTCGCGAGGATCAGCGAGTCGATGATGTGTCCTTCGACCCGGACAACCGCGGAGGCCGTCACCTCTTCTCGCGCTACGTCCGGACTTGATCGAACAGGCACTCGTCGGGGCGCTTGTCGTCGCGCCAGCGGATGAACGTGGCCGCGTGACGGAAACGGTAGCCCGACTGCACGTAGTCGTACGACACCTCGCACACGAGCTTCGGCTCCACGGAGATCCACTCGGCTTCCTTGCCTTGCGACCAACGGCTCGGCGCCCCCGGCCCCCAGTCGCCGCCGAAGGTGCCCTCGTTGCGCAGCGGCTCGAGCATCTCGATGAGCTCCTTACGTCCGGCGGCGCTGAAGGACGACGTGTGCCCGACGTAGTGCAGCTCGTCGCCCTCGTAGAGACCGAGGAGGAGCGCACCGACACCGCCGTGCTTGTGCGCACGGTACCCGCCGACCACGCAATCGGCCGTGCGGCGGTGCTTGATCTTCACCATGACGCGTTCGCCGGGGGCGTAGGGAAGGTCGAGCTTCTTGGCGATGATGCCGTCCAGCCCGACCTTCTCGAGGTCGTCGAACCAGTCCGCGGCGACGTCGGCGTCAGGGGTGCACGGCGTCAGATAGAGGCGGGGGCCGGGTTTGGTCGCCGGCTCGCGCGCGACCTCGGGCCGGGTACCTCCGAAGGTCTTGGTGAGGACATCGATCCGATCGCGCAGCGGTGACGCGCGAAGGTCGTTCTTGCCCATCCCCAGCACGTCGAACACGACGAAGCTCGTGGGCGTTTCCTGCGCGAGCTTCTGGGCGCGCGAGGCTGCCGGATGAAGCCGCAGCTGGAGGGTGTCGAACTCGAGGCCGTTGGACCCGGGCATGATGATCTCCCCGTCGAGCACGCACGTCTTGGGGAGCTCGCTCAGCAGGAGCGTCTCCATCTCCGGGAAGTACCTGTTCATCGGACGATCGTTGCGGCTCCGCAGCGACACGTCATCGCCGTCGCGGAACACGAGCGTCCGGAAACCGTCCCACTTCGGTTCGTATACCCAGCCGTCGCCGCGGGGGATCTCCTCCTGCACCTTGGCCAGCATCGGCTTGATGGGCGGGTTGATTGGTGGCGACATGGTCTCTATGGTCGCTGAATCGTGCGGCACGTGGAGGTCGGTCCAGTCCGGCTCTCGGCCATCGGGCTCGGGACCTGGCAGTTCTACGCCCCCGAGTGGGGCTACGGTCGCGCCTATGCCAGCGACGTCGCGCGGCCGCTCGTCACCCGGGCGCTCGACCTCGGCATCACCCTCATCGACACGGCCGAGATCTACGGCTTGGGCCGGTCGGAGCGCATCCTCGGCGAGGCCCTGGGCGATCGCCGGGACGAGGCCTTCATCGCGACGAAGATCACGCCGGTCGTCCCGCTCGCCCCCGTGGTGGAGCGGCGAGCGCGCGCGAGCCTGAAGCGGCTGCGCACCGATCGCATCGATCTCTATCAGCTGCACTGGCCGAA
>JBOGXL010000535.1:0-3873 GCA_050694575.1 Actinomycetota bacterium
CGTACGCGCGCGTGGCTTGTACGAGCTGGTCGACCTCGACGTACTCACCGGTCGTGTGTGCCAACAGGATATTCCCGGGGCCGAACACGATGGTCGGGATCCGGCCCTGGTTGATGAGGAAGCGAGCATCGGTGGCGCCCGAATACCCGATCTCCGACCCCTCGATCCCGAACCTCCCGCGGGCTTCGTCGAGCAAGCCCACGAGCGACGTCCCCTCGGGCGTTTGCGATGCCTCGGCGAAGTCGTCGACCTCGATGTGTACGTCGAGATCGGCCATGTCGGTGCGGAGCGCCTCGATCGCCTGCTCGAGCTCGCCGACGACCTCCTCGACGGTTTCACCGGGGATCGTCCGGCGGTCGATCTCGATCTCACAGCGGTCGGGCACCATGTTCACCTTCTGGCCGCCGTGGATCGTCCCGATGTTGACCGTAGGCGCGCCGAGCATCTCGTGGAGCTTGCGGAAGCGCATCCCGTTCACGGCGTCGATGACCCGGGCCATGTGCGAGATGGCGTTCACACCCAGGTGCGGTGTCGATCCGTGCGCGGAGCGTCCCTTTGTGATGATGCGCAGCCACACGGCGCCGCGCTCGGCGGGGACGAGATGCATGTCCGTGGGTTCGCCGACGAGCGCCTCGGTGACGCCTTCGCAGTAGCCGTTGGCAACGAGGAACTTCGACCCGTGTGTACCGAGGGCTTCCTCGTCGGCGACGAGATGCATCAAGAGCTTGCCTCGAGGTTGGACGCCGGCGCGCTGAAGCGCGGAGACGGCGGCGAGGCACGCGGCGATGCCCGCCTTCATGTCGGTCGAGCCGCGTCCGTAGAGCTTCCCATCGGCCACCTCGCCCGCGAAGGGCGGGTAGGGCCACGTCTGCGGATCGGGGGCCGGGACGACGTCGTAGTGGCCGTTGAAGAGCAGGGTCTTCGTCCCATCGCCCCAGCTCGACACCGTGCTCACCCGGCCCGGGAGCGGCTCGACGAGCTCGGCCCCCAGGCCGAGGCGTCCCAGAAGCCCTTGCGAGGTCTCGGCGACGGCCCGCTCGTCGCCCGGCGGGTTCTCCGACGGCGCACGCACCAGCTCTCGGCAGAAGTCGACGACCTCCTCGGCGGAAGCGTGCTCTTGGACGAGCCGAGCGAGTTCGTCTGACATGGGACCGGGGGCGCTGGGCCCCCCGGACCCCCCGCGCTGCGTATGTCCTGCAGACATGCGCAACACGTTACCCGTAGTCCACGATGTACCGGCGATGAGCGAGCTCCCGGCGGACGTCCTCGAATGGAGTGACCAAGGCCGGTTCGTCGATCACGGGGGTCGGCGGATCTTCGTCGTCGATACGAGCTCCCATCCCGGCCCGACGGTGTTCATCCTCCACGGGTTCCCCAGCTCGTCCTTCGATTGGCGCCGCGTGGTTCCCGAGCTCGCCAAGCGCGTGCGGGTCGTCACCTTCGACTACCTCGGGTTCGGCCTGTCCGACAAGCCCGTCGAGGCGCGCTACTCGCTGTTCGAGCAAGCCGATCTGGCCGAAGCCATAGCCGCGGAGACCGATATCCGGCGTTGCGTGCTCGTGGCGCACGATCTCGGCGACACGGTCGCCGCCGAGCTTCTGAAGCGCTCCACGGAGGGCAAGCTGCCGTTCGAGATCGACGCAGCCGTCCTCACGAACGGCTCGATCTTCATCGACCTCGTCCAACTGTCGGCCGGGCAGCAGCTGCTCCTCTCCCTCCCCGACGAAGTGCTCGGCGAGCCCCTCCCTCTGGACAACCTCGGTCAGGGACTTCGCGAGCTCTTCTCGCGTGAGCACCAACCGCCGGACTCCGAGCTCGAAGCGATGGTGGCTCTGCTGCGCAACAACGCGCAGGACCGGCTCTTGCCGCGGCAGATCCGATACATCGAGGAGCGGCGCGCGAACCAGGATCGGTGGACGGCCGGTCTCGTCGACTACCAGGGTCCGCTGACCGCGCTCTGGGGCGAACAGGATCCGATCGCGGTTCCCGCGATGATGGACAGGCTGGCCGAGCTCCGGTCGCAGACCAAGATCGTGCGGTGGGCCGACGTCGGCCACTGGCCGCCGATCGAGGTTCCGGACCGCGTCACGTCGGCGATCTTGGAATACGTATGAGAGAACGCTTCGTCGACTCGGCCGGCGTTCGCATCCACGTCGTCGAGCAGGGCCCGGAGGACGGACGCCCTGTCTTGTTCCTCCACGGTTTCCCGGAGTTCTGGTGGTCGTGGCGTCACCAGCTCGACGCCTGCGCGGCGCAAGGGTACCGGGCCGTCGCGATGGATCTGCGCGGATTCGGCGACTCGGACCGTCCGGACGACGTCGGCGCGTATGCACTGGCCAATTCCTTCGGTGACGTCACGGCGGTGGTGTCTTGGATCGGGGGCCGGGTCGCACTCGTCGCGCACGACTGGGGCGGCGCGCTGGGCTGGGCGTTCACGGCGCTGTCTCCCGACAGTGTCGAGAGACTGACCGTCATGAACCTTCCGCACCCGAACACCTACGCGGGGGTCGCGCATCGTCTCCCGCAACTGCAGGCGTCCTGGTACATGTTCTTCTTCCAGTTCGAGGGCGTCGCCGAAGAGGTCATGTCGCGCAACGGCTACGAGCTCTTCAAGGAGTGGTTCTACGAGACGGCGTCCGTGAAGCTCGCGGACGACGACGTCGCCCGGTACGTGGAAGTGTTCTCGCGGCCCGGTGCCCTTACGGCCGGGCTGAACTGGTACCGGGCGAACGTCCCGCCGGCTTCCTACCTGAGCGACCAACGCCTGGAGCTTCCGGCCATCACGTGTCCGTCGATGTTGTTGTGGGGGCTCGACGACGCATACCTCACGTTCGACATGGGCCGACGGTCGGGTGAGTTCGTCGACGCACCGTTCACGCTCCAGGTCTTTCCGGACACCGGACATTGGATCCAGCAGGAAAGACCCGACGAGGTCAACGCGTCGCTCCTCGAATTCCTCGGCACCGACTTCGGCTGATCGACGTCGTTTGGGGATGATGCAGCGCTTCCGGGTCGAGTAACGCTCAGCGTTTCCGGGCGAGCCCGGCCATAGCCATGTAGTGCTCGGTAACCTGTCCTTCGAACTCGGCGTCGATGAGCTCTCCGATGCCGCCGAGCAGCCGGTCGCGTGTGGCTGCGTCCAGCGCCGCCTTGTTCGAGTGCGTGGCGCAGAGCTGGAGATAATCGTCGGTGCGAAGCGTCCAGTGCCACGGGTGGGCGACATGTTCGTGATCGACGAATAGGTCCGAACCTGTGAGCGGGTGCTCGGGCAGGTCGTCGGGCGTTCGGAAATCGCCCTTGTGCTCCATCCCGGGCGTGTGCTTGCGATACACGTCCTGCACGCGTTCCCAGAACGCTCGGTTGTCGTCGGGGACGATCTGGACGTTGGCGATGATCGCGGCCGTCCCGTAGGCGTACAGCGCGTCGGCGAAACGCTGCACACGCGTATGTTCCTCCAGCCAGTGCCAGGCTTGGGCGCACGTGGCGAGCCCGAACCCACCGCCGATGTCGGCGTCCTCGAACCGAGCGGTCCGAACCTTTACGTTGTCGAAGGAGGCGACCTCGCGCCGGGCGAAGCCGGCCATCGCCGGCGCCGGCTCGAGCGCCAGCACGGGGTTGCCCCACTCGGCTAACCGCACCGTCGCGCGCCCGGTGCCGCATCCGACCTCGAGGATTTGGTCGTCCGGAGCGAGGTCGGCGTAGGCGCGAACGTCGTCGAACAGCGCCGCGGGATATGTCGGTCGGTAACGGTCGTAGGCCTCAGCGGTGTTCTCGAAGCTGCGGCGCTGCCGCTCCCAGACGGGATCGCTTACCACGGGCCGGGGTACAGCTCGTCGCGGGCGCGTCCGCGGATGAGGTCTCGAAGGAGCCCGA
>JBOGXL010000536.1:0-13436 GCA_050694575.1 Actinomycetota bacterium
CGCTTTCCTGCGGGAACTCGAGGGCCGAGCGCGCTTCGTGATGGTGAACCTCCTCGAGGACGTGCCGGATCCCGGCCGGCCGGCCGGATCCGATGTACGCGACGAGATGCGAGCGCCCGTGATACCGGTGGTACAAGAGGAGCCCGCGGCGGGCGGCGTGATCGAGGATCGCAGCGATCGGCAGCGATCGATGCGGATGCAAGGGATCCGGCTCGTCCTCGAGGAGGTTCACCATCACGATGCGCGCTCGGCCCTCGAGTTCCCGCAGGAAAGCGAAAGGATCGTCGACGTGCTCGATCACGTCGAAGGCGTACGCCGCGTCGAACCCTCCGGGGATATCGTCGCGGTCGATGTCGAAGACCGGGGAGGTCATGCCGCGTCGTTGTACGCGCCACCGTAGGAAGCGTGTGCTCGGGTTGTCGAAGTCGGCGAAGGAGACGGCATGGCTCCGTTCGGCGAAGCGCAGCCCGTCCGAGCCGATGCCGCACCCCCAGTCGAGCAGTCTGGCCCGCGGACCCACCAGCCGCTCGAGGTCGGTCCGGTAGGGGACCTTCGTCCCCGACATCGCGAAAACCGTGAGGTCGTACAGATAGGCCTCGCTCGAGCGGTAGAACACACCCTCGTCACCGATCGAGATCAGCTCGCGCTGCACCTCCGCCATGTGGTCGGCCAGCCGCGCTTCGTCGTACCGATCGCCGAGGTACTCACGGAGCTCGTCCAGATCGCGGGCCCCTTCCCAAGCGTCGATGAACTGCGGCGCGAGCCTCGCGTAGTACCAAGCGTCGGCCCTCCGCTCGGCGAGTTGTCGGATCCGACGCAAACGTCGCGGCACGCGATCGACGACGCGTGGCCACAGCCCACTCGGCGTGCGGCGCCGGGTGGCACGTTGGATGCGTCGGGCGAAGAACGGATCGAACCAGGCGTGCTTCGCGGCCATTAGCCGTTCGCCTCGCGCGATCCCCCGATAGCGGCCGACGACGTCGTTCCACCTCAGCGGGTGCAGATGCTGAACGTGTGCCTCGCGTTCGTACAGCAGGCGCAGACCCTTGCGGTCGAGTCGCCACCCGCAGTCGAGGTCCTCGTAGTAGTAGACGAAGTCCTCGTCGAAGCCGCCGGCGTCCGTGAAGAAGTCTCGCTTCAGCGAGACATTGCACGAATAGAAGCGACCGAATCCGGCGTCCGGCTCGGTGATGTGATGGAAGTCGAACTGGGACCCCGACCAGTCCATCCATCGATTGAGTCGGTTGCGCGAGACGGACGGATGCAGATCGACATGCCCGAGAACGGCCACCTCCGGCTCCGGATGTCCGTTGTGGCGGTCGAGGTGCCGCTCGACGAGCAGGGGGCCGGGGACCATGTCGTCGCCGAGGAACAGGACCAAGGCCCGATCCGTGGCCGCAGTCCCCGCGTTGCGAGCCGCCCCGGGACCACCGTGCTCCTTCGCGATGACCCGAACCTCGCCGAGATCTGGCGGCTGCTGATCCGTTCCGTCCAGCACCACGATCGTCTCGAACCCCGCGGCGGTTTGATCGGCGAGCGCGTCGAGGGTGCGGCGCAGGATCGGCCATCGGTTCCGAGTGGGGATGACGACCGCGAGGTCCTTTGGGCCGAACTCAGGCACGCGATTCGATATCGAGGCCGGGCGGGCGGCGTTCGGGTGGGCCGAAGTACTCGACCACGCGTGCCGGAACACCGACGGCGAGGCAGAAAGGAGGAACCGGCTTCGTGACGACGGCGTTGGCCGCGACGAACGCACCCTCACCCACGTCGGCGATCACCGTGCCCTTCGCCATCACCGAGGCCTTGTCGCCGATCGTGATCGGCCGGAAGTCGTACCCCTGCTGCACCATCGGCGCGGCCGGATCGCGGAACCGGTGGCTCCCGTCGGCGATGAGAACGTCCTGGGCGAACACGCACCCGGTTCCGATATCGACGGAGGTCGAGCATTGGACCACGACGTTGTAGGTGAACGTCGTGCCGGCCCCGATCGTGACCCGACCGTCGCCCGAGATCTCACAGACGAAGCCGCGACGGAAATCGACGCCGGGGCCGACGATGAGCTGCCCGCGCGCGGGGATGTCCAAGTGGAAGCCGCGACCGAGGTGAACGGGTCCCTGGAACTCGACGCGGCAGTGGCGATGCGTGAGAGCGATCACCAGCCGCCGGGCATCGGAAGCGAGGCGCGCACCGGTTCGGTAGCGGAGGCGCCATGGAAGCTTCCGGAGTGCGTCGATGCGGTTCACGGTTGCTGCGAGGGTGATCTCAGCGCTCGTTACTATACTGCGGCGATGCAGCACGCCCCGCAATCATTGTGCGGTGGTTCGCGCCGCGCCGTCGCTTGCTAAGCACGATGAACCCGCTTCGGACGCTGCGGTCGTACCGAGACGAGCCGATGCAACGTGTCGTTCTCCGCGCGAAGCTCATGCGACCGTACTGGCGGCGAAGGTTCCGTGGGTTCGGTGATCGCTCCATCTTGTACCGCCCGGATTGGGTGTACGGCCCCCACCAGATCGAGATTGGCGACGACGTCGTCATCCTGAAAAGCATCTGGCTGGCCGTCGAGCGGCAGGCGTGGAACCGGGAAGGTCCGGTGGTGAGTATCGGCAGCGGCGTGGCGATCAGGCCGTATTGCACGATCAGCGCGGCGGAATCGATCCTCATCGAGGAGAATGTCGTTCTGAGCGCGTTCTCTACCGTGATCGATCCCGACCACGTCCACGCCGAGACGAGCCCCAATGTCGTCTGGGGCGGCAGGCTCGCGACGTCCCCGATCCGGATCGGTCGCGGGACGTGGATCGGAGAGCGCGTCGCCGTGCTGCGCGGTTCGGACATCGGTGCGTTCTGCACGATCGGGTCGAACAGCGTCGTGCGCGGATCGATCCCCGATTACTCGATCGCTGTAGGTGCGCCGGCGCGGGTCGTCGGATCGACGCGCGAGACCGAGGTCGGTGACCTACGCGAGCGGTCTTGACCCTTCCGCGAACAGGTCGGCCGTTCCGAACCGCTTCGTGAACGGCGTCGCCGCCAGCCGTGCATACAGACGACGCGCGCGCTCATCGGGCACGAAGTCGGTATAGATCCACTCGCCAAGCCACACGCGGACGGGATGGAAGCCAGCGCGGCGGAGGTAGCGGCGAAGGCTCGAACGTGTCTGCTCGTTCACGTGCATCACATGCTCGTAGTGATGCAGCCTCGGATCCTTCGGCCACGAACGTCGCCGGCCGGGACGAAGCAAGCGCTGCACGCGATAGGTGACGTCGTAGATCAAGCGGTTCGGCATCGTGTGGACGAAGAGGCGCCCACCGGGCTTCAGGAGCCGGCGAGCCTCCGTGAGGCTTCGGTGGAGCTCCTCGGGGGACAGGTGCTCGACGACGTCGACCATCGTGACGAGATCGGCGACGCCGTCGGGCAGGGGCACCGAGCGAGCATCGGCCAGGATCACCTCGGCCTTGTCGCGAACGCCGTGGATGTCCAATGTCTGCTCGGCCATGCTCACGGCGGCCGGAGCGTACTCGACCCCCACGGCGCGTCCGGCGCCGGCCTCGACCGCGACGGCGAGGAGCTCCCCCCGGCCGGTGCCGATGTCGACGAGGAAGTCACCGGGTGCCATGCGGGCCAAGTGCAAGATGCCGGGGTAGATGCCGGCGACGCTGGCGCCCTCCGACGCCGTCCACTCGGCGTAGCCGGCGCACCACTTGCGGTAGTACTCCTCGGTGTACACGCCCGGCGGCACGAGCGGAGTGGGGAGGTCGTCGGCGGATGCATCGTCGTTCGTCCGATCGGTCATCGCGGATCGCTTCGTGCCTCGGGCCGCCGGACGTCGCGAGCCAGCGGTGCCACGAGGACGTCGGCCGCGTAACGCCGCCACCGGCGTGCCCGCTGCCGCTCGCCTCGTCTGGCCGCCTCCGACCACCGCACCAGTGCGCCGGCGACGTTGAGCGTCCACCACGCCGTCGCGGGAGCCAGTCCGTGCGCGCGACGATAGAAACGGAGCGCGCTGTGCAGGTGGGCCCGCTCCCGCTTGCCGCCGTAGCGCCGCCGCCCGGACACGTTGTGGATGTGGCGCACGACGGCGTCGGGCTCGAACCAGATCTCCCAGCCCAATCTCGTCGCGCGCCAGCACCACTCGAGATCCTCGGCGTACATGAAGAACCGCTCCTCGAGTCCGCCGACCTCGTCCAACGCCTCGCGTCGGATGAGCCAGGCGGCGGCGTGCGCCCAATCCACCGTCCGGGCCCGGTCGTGGGCCCACGTCCCTTCGAGGAGCAACGAATCGGCGCGCTCGTCGGTGATCCGGTTCCCGCTGAAGGCGAGCGTGGCCGCCACCCTCAACGACGGGAACGGATGCGTCGAATGCTGGAGCGCGCCGTCGGGATGCTCGAGCCTGGGCACTACGGCCGCCGCCCGCGGATGCGCTTCGGCGGCGCGAACGAGTGCGCCTATCGCACCGGGCAGCGGCCAGGCGTCGGGGTTCAGGAGGAAGAGCCACGGCGCGTCGGTGCGGGCGATCAGGGTGTTCACACCGCCGGCGAAACCGAGGTTCGCAGCGCCGGCGTCGATCTCCGCTTCGGGCACAAGGCTCGCCACGGCTTCGGCCGTGCCGTCGGACGATGCGTTGTCGCGCACGAGCAGCCTGACGTCGCAGCCCTGATCCGAGTCGAGGAGATCGCGGAGCGCCTGCGGCGTCACGCCGGCTGTGTTCCACGTGACGACGGCGACGTCGACGCGCGGACGATCGGCTCCGCTGCTGTCAGGCGTCGAAGCTGGAACCATCGCCATCGAGCTCGGCCCGGTACCACTCGATCGTCCGCTCCAGGCCATCCCGCAGCGAGTGCTCCGGGGCCCACCCGAGCTCCTCGCGGGCCTTCGTGTTGTCGCAGTACATGCGCCATATCTCGTTCGGGCGGTCGGGGAGCGCCCCTACGTCCGCTTCGATGGGGTTGCCCATGAGGTCGAGGATCAGCGCGACCACGTCGCGGATGGCAACGTCCTCGCCGCAGCCGAGGTTGAAGAGACGACCCTCGATCCCGGGCGTGGCCGCGAGCCGGACGAATCCCTCGGCCAGGTCCTCGACGTAGTTGAACTCTCGGGTCTGGCGTCCGCTCGTGGTCTTCAGCTCGTGCTTCCGCAGTGCACGAACGATCGTCTCCGGCACGATGCGATCGGGGCTCTGGGCAGGGCCGTAGGCGTTGAAGGGTCGCACGAGGACTATCGGCCAGCCCAGCCCCTGGTGGAACATCCGGCAGTAGCGCTCGGCGGCGTACTTCGACACCGAGTAGGGCGAGATGGGATTGACCTGTGCGTCCTCACGGAACGGAACGTCGATGTCGCCGTAGATCTCGCTCGTCCCGGTGTTGATGAAGCGGTCGTAGCCCACCGGCTCGAGCGCTTTGAGCAGATTCACCGTGCCCTGGACGTTCGACTGCACGCATTCGTCCACACGTTGCCACGACTTCCCGACGTGCGTGTACGCCGCGAGGTGGAAGATGACCGATGGGCGCACCTCGCGGGCCAGGGCATCCATGGCGCTTCGGTCGGTGATGTTGGCTTCGTGCAATCGGATCTGGTCGCGCAGATCGAGCAGCCGTCCGGGGTAGACCGAGGAAACCGCCGGCGTGAGCGCGTGCACATCGGCCCCCTCGGCGACGAGACGGCGTGTCAGATGGGAGCCGATGAATCCGGACGCCCCCGTGACGAGGACGCGTGAGTCGCTCAGCGAAGCCATGGTGGTCTCCCGTGCTCGGCGACCTCGCTCTCGGCGACGCCCGAGAGCTCCATCGCTTCCTTGAACGTATCCATCCACTTCCAGAAGCCGTCGTGTTCGTACGCGAACAGCTCGCCGGCCTTGGCGAGGGCCGGGCACACGTCGCGTTCGAGGTCGTCGCCCTCCCAGTGGTCGAAGACGCCCTCGTCCATCACGAAGAAGCCTGCGTTGATCCAGTGGCCCTCGATGCGCGGTTTTTCCTGGAAGCTGACGACTCCGCCGTCGTCACCGAAGGTGAGCGTCCCGAACTGCGAGGGAAGAGGAACGACCGTCACTGTGGCGCTGCCGCCGTGGTGGTCGTGGTGTGCCGTGAGACGTGCGAGGTCGATGTTGCCGACGCCGTCGCCGTAGGTCACGAAGAACCGCTCGCCGAGGTGCTCACGGCACTTCAGAACGCGCTCACCCTTGTTCGTGTCGAGTCCGGTGTCGATGACGGTGACGTCCCAGGACGACGGGAGCTCGGACGCGAACTGGTCGATGAGCTCCACCTTGTAGCCCCCGGCCAAGACGAAACGCTCGTGTCCTTGGGTTGCATAGATCTCCATGACGTGGTGCAGGATTGGCCGTCCCGCCACGTCGAGCAGCGGTTTCGGCAGCTCGAGCGTGTGCGGATAGGCGCGGGTGCCGCGTCCGCCGCAGAGGATCAATGTGGTGATCATCGATGGGATTCTCGCGCGCTCGAGTTTGCTCGTGTGTGCCCAATCGTCCCAGACGCGACCCCACCGCGCCACCGTGTACCTTGTGGCGCATGTCCGATGCCAACGTCCGCAGCGACTGGAGCGATGAACAGGTCGCGGAAGCCGTCCGCGCGAACCCGCTCTGGTACCACACGATCGAGCTGCGACGGGGGATCGTAACGTCCGGCTGGTTCGACCTGAGACCTGTCGTCGGTTCGTTGCCGTGGCCCGACGTCAACGGGAAGCGTTGTCTCGACATCGGTACGTACGACGGCTTCCTCGCCTTCGAGCTCGAGCGCCGCGGCGCGTCCGAGGTCGTGGCCACGGACGTCGCATCGCACGAGGACTGGGACTTCCCTCCGGCCGTCCGGGCCGGGGGAGTGGACCTCCTCCGCAAGATCGCCGGCGAGAAGGGTCAGGGGTTCGAGGTCGCTGCGCGCGCCCTGGGTTCGTCGGCGCGCAAGCAGCTGATCAACGTGTACAACCTCTCGCCGTCGACCGTAGGCACGTTCGACGTCGTTGTGTGCGGGAGTCTGCTCCTCCACCTGAGGGACCCGTTCCGTGCACTCGAGGCGATCCGGAGCGTGTGCACCGGCCACTTCATGTCGTGCGAACAGATCGATGTCGAGCTCAGCGCGTTCCATCGCCGCACGCCGCTGACGAATCTGGACGGGATCGGGCAGGTGCAATGGCATGTCCCCAACGTTGCCGGGCATCGCAAGGAGATCCGCGCTGCCGGATTCCGGATCGAACGAGCCATCCGCCCGTACTCCATCCCGTTCGGCGCTGCTCACCCACCGGTCGAAGCGTCGAGACGCCTCCGGTTGCTAAGTCGGCTCGTCACGAGGGGGTGGGGCGTGCCGCACTCGGCGCTGCTCGCGCGTCCCGCTTGACGGAAGTCCTTCGCAACAGCGCGAGACCGGGCGGCCGCCGCCGACCGGCTAAGGAGGCATAGACGGCCTCGTAGCGCGGCCCGACGACCGACCAGTCCCACGTGCGTGCAGCCGTCCAGCACCGTTGCGGGATCGATGCGTCAGCGGCCAGGGCGATGCATTCGTCGATTGCTGTGGCGAGCGCCTCGACGTCGCCCGAGGGGACCAGTCGTCCGACCTCTGGCGTGATGATGTCCTCGGCCCCCCCGGGCATCCCGCCGACTACGGGCGTCCCCGATGCAAGCGACTCCACGAGGACGATGCCGAACGCCTCGTCCCGTGACGGCAGGACGGTGACGTGGGCCGATCGGTACCGATCGGGGACCTCGCCGACGGCGCCGGTGCCGAGCACGTCGACGGACGACTCGATGCGGGCCCAGGCGTCGGGGGCCTGTCTGAAGGCGCGATCCGGCGTGCCGGGCCCCGAGAGCGCGAGCCGAGCCCCGGGGTGTCGCGCCAAGATCTGCGCAAAGGCCGAGAGAAGCACCGGGAGCCCCTTGTCGGGGTTGGCGAGATCGGCGGAGAAGAGTAGCCGCGGTGGACCCGTTCGGGGCTCGGGGTTCAGCTCGAAGCGGGAGACGGGGACCCCGGGGGGCAGGATGAGGGGCCGGCGCCCAAACGCTTCCTCGAGCGCGGCGGCCGCGCTGCGACTCAGCACCGCGACCTCGGTCGAGGCGCCGACCGCCCGGCCCAGCGTCGTCCGTTGGAGTCTCCGGTCCGCGAGTGAGGCGACGGTGGGATGCCCAATCACGGTGTAGACGGTGGGCTGCCCGGCCGCCACCGCTGCGAGCGCCGCGGTCGGCGTGAAGGCGTGGACGATGTCGTATCGGTGCAGCAGCAGGGGCGCAAGGGCCCGGAGCCCAAAGCTCTCGATCCGGCCGATGCCTCTGCGCTCGAGCGCCCGGATGGTCGGGACGTGCAGCCGATAGTTGCGACCCTGGGCCCCGGTGTGGAAGCGCGACTCCCCCTTCGTCCCGCAGTACACGTCCACGCGGTGATCCGCGGCGCGGAGGTAGTTCGTGAGGTCGTCCACGAGCCGTTCGCCGCCCCTGCGCACTTCCGGCCAGGCGTAGGCGTGGACGAGCGCGATCTTCAGCTTCGTCAACCTACTACAGCACGGGAGTGCGGTGCCGGATCGACCCGCGGATCATGGCGACGGTCTCGAAAAGGTCGACGACGAACGTGCCGGGCAGGGCTGTGGGGATCCCTCGCCGTCGGCCGGGAGGCCGACGCACTCGGGTGCGGTGATACACCCAGGGCAGGGTCAGGAGCGACCAGCGCAGGTCGACGACGGCGAGGAGGAGGCCGACGGCCGCCAGGATCACCTTTGGGTGCGAAGGCTTCCAGAAGATCCCACGATGGAGCTGTGCTCGACCGTCCGGGTGCAGACGGAAGAACCGGGGAGCGCCGGTCCAGCGGAACGATTCCTTGGCGGCGTCGACGAATCGGCTCGGCCGCACGTCGTGATAGACGAGCGCGTTGTGCGCGAACACGAAGTCGCGGCCGCACATGTTGCGTACCCTGAACGCGAGGTCGGTGTCCTCGCCTCCCGGCTCGAGGAAGCTCTCGTCGAAGCCGCCGACGGCGTCGAGGTCGGCGCGCCGATAGAAGACGTTGCACGTCGGCAACCAATTGACGTCATTGACCCGGATGGTGCGAGAGAACGGTCCGATCGGGAGTTCGGGGTCGGGAAGAGTCCGGCCGACGATGACGGCATCGTTCGCTTCCATGGCGCGAAGGCCGTGCTCGAGCCAACCCGGAGCCGGCGCGCAGTCATCGTCCGTGAACGCGATGAGCTCCGCGCGCGCCTGTCGCCAGGCGAGATTCCTTGCCGGCGTGGGGCCGCGGTTCTGTTCGAGACGCAGGACGTGCAGACGCAGGTCGCTCGAGGGTGCCAGCTTCCGGATGACGTCTGCCGTCTCCGGAGTCGACCCGTTGTCGACGATGACGACTTCGAATTCGTCGGCGGAGAGCGTTTGGCGCATGAGGGCTTCGAACAGCCGCTCGAGCATGCCGGCGCGTTGGTACGTGGAGAGAGCCACCGAGATGCGTGGCGGCTGGTCGGAGTCCCGTCGGGTCGACACGATGATGGACGGCGTCGATGTGTGGGGCTTCATGCTTTGCCCTTCCGATGCGCGAGTGCCGCTTGGTAGGAACGTTCGCGCTGCACAGCGATGATATCTGGACTCAGACGGGTCCGAGCGACTTCGCGCGCCGCGTCGCCGGCCCGTTGCGCCGCGACCTCGTCGATCAGGAACGGGCGCAGCGCAGCCGCCATGGCGTGCGGATCGTTCGGCGCGATCTCGGTTCCGGCCCCCGTTCCCCGAAGGATCTCGGCCGCTCCCACGCGCGATGTGTAGACAACGGGACGCCCACAGGCCATCGCCTCCAATGCGGCGATCGAGAAGCTCTCGAAGTGACTCGGTACGGCGAGCACGCGCGCTTGCGCGTAGAGATCCGCGATGTCGTGGTGGGCGATCTGCGGAACGAATCGCGCTGCCACGCCTTTGCGCTCGGCGAGGGCGGCGAGCCATTCCCCGTACGGCGTCCGTTTCCGACGACCCCGACTCCTTCCCACGAAGGTGAGCTGGAGGCCGGGGACCTCGGCCGTCAGGATCTCCGCCGCCTCCACGACCACCTCGGGGGCCTTGCGAGGCTCCAGCCGTCCGACGACCAGGACGTTGGGCGATGTCTCGCGCACACCGCGGCCCGGCTTCCAGGCGTCGACGTCGACGGGGAGTGGGATGATCGTCGCTTCCTGCCGAAGCCATCCGTCCGCCTTCAGCGTCTCGGCGAGCAAGGCCGAGGCCGACGTCACGACACTCGCGCGCCGAACGGCCGTCCGCTCGAGCCAGTCCGCGACGCGGAGGTCACGGCCGAACTTATGCACGTCGAAGGGGAAAAGGACGTGGAGCGGCGTGTGCAGGTGCACGACGATCGGGATCCGCGTGGTCGCGCCGATGAGCAGACTCTCGGCCAGCCACTCGGGAGTCTCGATGACGTCGAAGCGCAACCCCAGCCGGCCGAGCTCCCGCCGGTACGTCAGCGCCGTCGTCAAGCGCAGGACGCTCTGCTGGTATCGCCGCAAGCGTCGCGGACGCTCCGGTGGCGCGAGCCGCCGGCGGTGCCAGGCGACGCCGTCGTGCGTCTCGTCTCGCTCGCTGTGCTCGGGGGCGCATGACAGGACGTGTACCTCATGCCCCCTGGCGGCGAGTGCGGGAGCGATGGTTGCGGTGTAGGTGGCAACGCCGCCGGCGCGCTCGGGGACGAGCTCACCGGACAACAACAGGATCCTCACCCCGGGCCTCGCGGAAGGTGGGCGACACGCCACAGCCCCAGGCTCTTGTCGGAGTATCCGGGCTTCCTCGAACGCTCGTTGATCAGCTCGATCGGGTCGGGCAAACGGAAAGGCTCTCGCTGGAGGTTCACGGGGCGCCAGTCGCCGCTGCGGATGTCTTCGTTCGCATCGCGCTCCGGATACGTGGTGGCGATCAGGTAGGTCGCACCGCTGCGGATCACGTTGTCGATGCTGCCGTGGATATCGGAGAACGACAGATGATCGAGGATGTCGCGACAGAGCACGAGATCGACCCGCGGCAGAGGATAGACGCGCAGATCGAGCCGGATGAATCGTCGTCGATCCGATCCGTAGCGCCGGTTGTTGTCGTCGACGATCCGCTTGACGACATCGCCGCCGATGTAGGCGATCTCGAGAGGCACCTCCTTCATCCAGAAGAAGTCTCCACAGGGGATGTCGAGCACGCTGCGGATGCCGTATGCGTCGACGATCCTCGGGAGCTCGGCGCGCACGGCGGCCGTCTCGTCCAGGCTCGAGCCCGGTCCGCTGCGCGACTCGCTGCCTCGCCAGAGGTTCATGCGATATATGCGCCGGAATCGGCGCTCCATAGTCTCTTGCGGTAGTCCTCGAGCGAGTGTGCGTCGCATGGCTTGGCGGCCACGACGGGCACGTCTCCGCAGTCGCCGCGCCGCACGGGCGAGCGGACGGAGGAAGGGAAGGCGTTGCTTGACCCACGCGCGTGCGCTCACCGGTTCGGTGCTTACTGACCGTCCTCCGACTGTGCCAACGTCGGTGCCGTCTGCTTCGGCTTGCGCAGCTCGCCGAAATAGCCTGCCCAGAGGGCTCCCAGCTTGACCGACGCTTGCAGCAGCCCTCCGGTGCATCGATCGCGGATGGCGTGTGTCAGCCATCGGCGGAGCGCGCGCCATTCCACCCGAGGCTCGAACGGCTCGCCCGTCTCCCGCTTGAACTGCACCTGGCCGACGCCCCAGCCGAAACGTGTCTTGAGCAGTCTCGTCATCCGCAGATCCGATGGGAGTCGACGGTGCCAGACCAACGCTTGTGGAACATAGAGGGCGCGACCGCCCTGCTCGCGTAGCCGGTGCATCCAATTCTCCTCGTCACCACGCCAGACCAGAGCGGGGTTGAAGAGGCCGATCCGCTCGAATCCCGACCGGAGCATGGCCATGTTCGACCCTTTGATCTCAGTGATAAGCTGTTCGTCGTCGCCGAGGTCGAGCGTGGCGGCGAGGCTCTCCTTGCCGCACGTTCGGGGTGCACGACCCTCGAGGCGCAGCAAGAGCCTCCCGCCGAAGCACTCGACATCGGGGTGACGGCGAGCCGCATCGACCATCGCCGTGATCCAACCCGGCGACGCCTCGGCATCGTCGTCGATGAAGCAGATGAGATCGCCGAAGCCTTCGGTCACCGCACGGTTGCGGCCCACCGACAAGCCACCGTACGGCTGTCTCATGTATCGGACGGAGGGTGGGCCTTTACTCTCGAACGACTTGGCGATCTCCGTTGTTCGATCGGCGGATTCGTCATCGATGACGATCACTTCGAAGGCGTCCTTCGGGAAGTCTTGCGCGACGAGACTCGTCAGACATTGATGGAGCGTGTCTTGTCGATCTCGGGTGCAGACGGCGATCGTCACCGTCCGTACGGATCCTGATCGACCTGTGTCCGTGGTGGGGCGCGATTTCGCGTTGGTCAAAGGAGGACAATTATAGGCCCACAACGGATATCTCTTAGGCTCGTGCACGCGATGATCGGTCGTGGTCTGTGGTGACTGACCCCCTGGTCACCGTGCTCACCGCCGTGCGCAATGGGGCGCGGTACCTTCCGCAGACGATCTCTAGTATCCGCTCGCAGACCGTTTCGGACTGGGAGTACGTGATCGTCGACGACGCGTCGGAAGACGACACCACGGACATGGTCGAGCAGGCGATGGTCGAGGATCCGAGGATTCGCCTGCTGCGGCGCGAGACGCGCGGTGGTCCCTACATCGCAGCGAACGAAGGGCTTGCGGTCGCCCGTGGGAAGTACGTCGCGCGGATCGACTCAGACGACATCGCGCCGCCGAACAGGCTGGAGCTACAACTCGGGTTCCTCGCCGAACATCCAGAGCTGCGAGCGTGCGGAGGGTTCCAGCGCCGCATCAGTCCCATCGGTGAGCTCTACTCAGACGTGTGGCACATACCCGTTCGTCCCGCGGTGCTTCGCTGGCGACTGTGCTTGGGGGCCTACCCTCCGCACAGCTCGGCGTTCGTCGAACGCGAAGCTTTCGAGGAGATCGGCGGCTACGCGCCTCTGCCACTGGCTCAGGACTGGCGACTCTGGTGCGAGCTCTCGCGCCGTGATTGGCTCGGCATCGTAGCCGATGTCGTCGTCTACCGCCGCGTACACGGCGACAGGCTCACCGAGCTCGAGGCCCCACGCCAGGACGAGTACGGCAGCGAGGTGGCTCGCGAACATATCCGCGCCCTGGGGGCCGAGGACTGGTCGCTCGAAGAGATCCGGTTGCTCCGCCGGGTCGCGCGGCGTCAGCCGGCGCCGCTTCGGGACGGGCTGCGCATCGTCGATCGATGGGCCGGTATGTGGCGACGAGACTCGACGCTCTCGCCGCAGGAGCGCAAGGAGCTCGGGGAGTGGACGGCCCGTGTTCGGCGATACCAGATCCGGCGATGGGGAGAGTCACTGCCGATTGCCGGGCCCCTGATGAAGCTCGAGGGACGGGCGAGCTCGGTCGTTCGTCGCGCGGG
>JBOGXL010000537.1:0-8038 GCA_050694575.1 Actinomycetota bacterium
CTTCCAACGCGATGTTGTTCTGCGCGCGCGCGACGGCGAGTGCGGTCTCGAGCTCGTCGGTCGCCTCGGCGTCGCGGCCGGCTTCGGCGAGGATGCGAGCGTTGACCCGGAGGAGCTCGGCTTCGAAGACGCGCTCGTCCGTCCGTTCCACCAGGTCCTCGGTTCGCTTCGCGGTGAGGGCAGCTCGCTCCAGGTCGCCGGCGTCGAGCTGAGCCTCGGCAAGCCATGCTAGCCCGATGGTCGACCCACCGAATCCGCCGGGTTGCAACAGCGTCTCGACGGCGCGATCCAGCACTCGGACCGACTCGTTCGCATCCCCGGCCAGCCAGAGCGATCGACCTTTGGCGAACGCTGCTTGCCCGGACATCAGCCACCACTCGTGCTCGTTCGCCATCGTGATCGCCTGTTCGGCGTGTAGCGCCGCTCCGTCCGCTTCGCCGTCGAGGGCGTGCAACATCGCCTTCCCAACCAGAACGTGGCAGAGAGGGAACTGGAAGGGCAGCTGTTCACCGAGCTCGTACGCTTGCGCCATCGTCGCGGCTGCCACATCGCGCTCACCCAAGTACCAGCGGAGATAGGCGATGTGCAGCAGCGCGCTGGTCCCGAAGTCAAAGCCGATGAGCGCAGACACGGGGATGTCTCGCTCGGGCCGATACAACCGGAAAGCTTCCTCGAAGTAGTGCAGGGCGTCATCGAGACGTCCGCGGTGGTACTGCGTGTCACCGAGCCACGAGTGGGCCGCCATGAGGAAGGTCCGGCGGCCCGCGCGTTGCGCGACCGAGAAGAGGTTGGTGGCGAGCTGCAGGGCCTCGCGGAAGCGCGCGTGTCCGATGTAGAAGCTGCACAGACCGGAGCGCGCTGTGAAGTATTCGATCGAGTCTTCGTTCTTCGAGCTGGTGAGCTCGCAGGCGCGCAAGAAGATCTCCTCGTTGCGCGGGTCGTGGGGGCCCGTCGACTGCGTGATGAGGCGGTTCAGCGTGAGGATCAGACCGAGCTCCCATTGGTTCCGCTCCTCGGAAGCCTCGAGCTCGCGGACGCCGTCGATGGCCCTCGTGGCGTGCTCGATCGCTTCGGTGAGCGCGTAACGTTCGCTGGCCCTCTGCGCGGCTCTCGTCCAGTAGTCGATGGCCGAACGGGCGTCGCCGGCCTCGCTGTAGTGGTGGGCTACGACCTCGGGCTGGGCATCCACCAGCTCGGGCATGTACTCGCTGAAGGTGGTCGCGACCTTGGCGTGAAGAGCACGGCGCCGAGCGCGCAGCAGTGACTCGTACGCGACGTCCCGGACGAGCTCGTGTCGGAATCGGTACACCTCGACCCCGTTGGACGCGGCCATCGTCCGCTCGAGCAGACCCGCGTCTTCGAGGGCGTGAAGGTCGCCGGTTACGGCGGCTTCGTCGCGGTCGACCATCGACGCGAGCAGCTTCCCGTCGAAGTCGCGACCGACCACAGCCGCCACTTGCGCGAGCTCCCGCGCGTCGCCCAAGCGGTCCAAGCGTGCCGCGAGGGACTGCTGGAGCGAGGTGGGGATCATCGTGGTCTCGCCTTCGGCCACGGCACGCGTGATCTCCTCCACGAACAGCGGGACGCCGTCGGTGCGGGCGACGACGTCGGCGATCGTCTCGTCGCTGAGGCGTCCGGCGGCGATGGTCGCGGCGAGCTCGGTCGCGTACTGCGGGATAAGAGGTGCGAGGCCGATCACCGTCGGCATGGTTCGGCCCGGCCACTCGGACTCCCCGGCTCTTGTGGTCACGAGGAGAAGGACGCGCTCGCTCGCGATGACTTCGCTCATAGCTGCGACGAGCTCGGTCGTCGTCGGGTCGAGCCAGTGAAGATCCTCGACGAGCAGGACGAGCGGTCGATGAGTGGCCCGGCCCACGAACCACCGCCGCAACGCTTCCATGCTCCGGCGCCGCCGTTCGACGGGAGAGTGCCCCAGATCACGGCTGGGCAGCCCGGCCACGGAGCGAAGGAGCTGGACGTCGTCGTCCCCATCGTCGCGCAGGTCTGCTCGATCCAACAGGACGTCGATCACCGGGCGGAGCGGGCTCAGCTTGTTCGTCAACGCTGCGGCGAGCTCGATCCATTCGTGGTCGGCGTCGGTCAGGCTCTCCTGGAGCGCGCGTACGAGACACGACTTCCCAACGCCCGGTTCGCCTTCCACCATCACGATCTGTCCGGTTCCGTCCGAGGCGAGCTGGAAGGGCTCTCGGAGGGCCGCCAACTCTTCGAGCCGGTCGATGATGCGCTTGATGACGTGGGGAGTGGCTGTGCCGATCGGCGTCGCGCGGACCACGCTATAGAGCCGGATCGACCGCGAGATCCCCTTCAGGTCCGGCGTTCCGATGTCTTGGGTGACGAACGCCCCATGCGTGAGCTCGAACGTTTCCTGACTGATCACGACCTCGCCGGCGTCGGCCAGCGATTGCAGACGCGCGGCGACGTTGGGAGCATCACCCATGACGACGTCGTGCTTCCGACGCATGCCTGCACCCGCTTCCCCGACGACGACCAGACCCGTGTGCATGCCGGCGCGGACCTGCAACTCGGTTCCCTTCTGCCGGACGCGATCCACCGCGCGAAGCCCGGCTCGCACGGCTCGGATCGCGTCGTCTTCGTGCGCAACCGGATAGCCGAAGTAGGCGAGGATCCCGTCGCCTCGGTAGTCGGCGATGTACCCGCCTTCACCCTCGATCGCCGCCACGCAGACGTCCTGATACGCGAGGACGAGATCGCGGAATTCCTCCGGGTCCATCTGCTCGGCTATCGGCGTGGAACCAACCATGTCCAGGAACGCGACGGTGACGAGTCGGCGTTCGGCGACCTCCGCGAAGGTCGCTACTTGGGTGCCGCAATAGGCGCAGAACCTTGCCCCTTTGCTCAAGGGCCTGTCGCATGACGGACACGGAGCGTCGGTACCTACGCGGGACTCGTTGCCCGACACGTCCATCATTTCCCCCAGTGCGAAAGCCTACCGTTCATCGAACCACGCCAGACGTCTACTCTTGGCTGCGTGCCCGCGGGGGCCGTGCACGTCCAAGCCGGGAGGCAAGCGTGTTGGGACGACTCGAAGGCAAGGTGGCCGTCATCACAGGTGGCGCCAGCGGCATGGGCCGCGCGACGGTTCTGAGATTCCTCGAAGAGGGGGCGTCCGTCGTCTTCGGCGACCTCAACGAGACGACTGCTCAAGGGACGCTCGATCTCGCCTCCGAAGGGGGTTTCGAGAAGCACGTCCGATTCATCCGCACCGACGTAGCCGAGGAGTCGGACGTCCAGGCGTTGATCGCTTTCGCCGTCTCCGAGTTCGGGCGCCTCGACGTTGTGTTCAACAACGCGGGGGTCGGCGGTGCCTTCGGCTCGATAAGCGATCTCGAGGTCGAGGATTGGGACTACACCTTCGACGTTCTCACGCGCGGGCCGTTCCTCGGCATCAAGCACGGCGCACGCGTGATGAAGGAGCAAGGGGAAGGCGGATCGATCGTCAACACCGCGTCGGTCGCCGGTCTTTCCGGCGGTTCGGGTCCGCAGGCGTACTCCGCCGCCAAGGCGGCGCTCGTCAACCTGACGATGACGGCGGCCGTCGAGCTGGGGGCCGATCGCATACGCGTGAACACCATCTGCCCCGGTGGCATAGCGACGCCCTTGATCGCGATGGGACAAGACCCCGCCGGGCTCGAGGACAGGCTGTCGCAGCTGCAGCCGCTGCCCATCGCCGGACGTCCAGAGCACATCGCGGCGGCTGCGCTGTTCCTCGCGAGCGACGACGCCGCGTTCGTGACGGGTCACGCCCTGGTCGTGGACGGAGGTCTCGAGGCGGCCGGGCCGAACCTGTTCGGTCGGATGCGCATCTTCGAGGGGATCCGCGGCGTCAGCCGAGGCACGACCGGACAGCAGCCGATCATCCGCAGCTGAAGATCGCCGAGCTTAGGGCTCGGCGGTCGGGCTGGGAGAAGGTTCGGGTTCCTCTTCCTCCTTCTCGTCCTTGTCGGGCGGGCCGCCGCGCTCGCGCCGCTCCGCCGCCTCGATCAACGCGCCGAGCGCGACCCTTTCTTCCTGCTTGATCTCGGCGATGGCCGAACCGAGGGCTCGAACTTCGCCGATGAGAGAGGTCGGGTCATCGCTGCGCAGTGCGCGTCGGCGGATGTCGTTCAGCCGGCCTTTCAGTCCGCGAACGGCGTCCTCGAGCTCCCGCAGCTTTTCCTCGGCCCGGCGGAGCTGCGGCGATCCATCGACGCCGTTCTTGTCGCCCACCTCATCGAGCTCGGCGTCGCGTTCGTCCAGATCGTTGTCGAGGTCGTCGAGCTCTTCCTCTATCTCGTCGGCTTCGTCCTCGAAGTCCGCCCGCAGCTCATCGCGCGTTTCTTCGTCGGCCGGCGTCGCGAGATCGGTTAGGGCTCGCTCGAGGCGGCGCGTCTCCTTGGACGGCTCGACGGGTGGATCTTCGCCGGAACCACCGGGCGGACCTTCCTGAGCGAGGAGGTTGGGGGCCGGAGCGACGGCGGCAAGAAGGTGGTCGGTCGCGTCGAGGATCTTCTGCCCGGGTGCCAAGCCGGCCGATTGGTTGCCGAGCCCGGCCAGCGGCAACGCGGCCGCCAATAAGAGAAGTGCTTTCAGCCCACTCGTGTCCATACCCGCGTGCTCATGATGCCACGTGGATACGTGCAAGCGGTGCATTCGACCCATCTCGTACGCTGGCTAGCAACGCGGGAGGCACATGAACGACCGTCACGACGAGAAGGCGATCGCCTTCTTCGGCTCCTGGATGGTCATCGGCCTGTTCCTGGACGGCTGGGCCCACGGGGCGAACAAGCCGGAGACCTTCTTCAGCCCGTGGCACTTCATCCTGTACTCGGGCTTCGGCGCAGCTGTGGGGTACTTCCTCTTCCGCGACGTCGTCCTGAAGCGGAGCTCCGAGCCCGATCGGCTCACGACGGCCGGTCTGGTCGTATTCGTGATCGGCGCGATAGGAGACGGAGCCTGGCATCAGGTCTTCGGGATCGAGGTCGACCTGGAAGCGCTTCTCAGCCCGACGCACCTCGCGCTGATGATCGGCGGGATCATGATGCTCGGCCTCGCATATCGGCGCGCGTCGTCGACGGACGCGCCGGGAGATCGCGCCAGCACGGCTTTGATCGTGACGCTGACGCTGTGCGCGGCCGTGACGATGTTCTTCACGCAGTACCTGACCGCGTTCGACTTCCGCGGGCTCGCCGCCACCCCCGACACCGACGGCGAGTTCTGGGAGATCTACGCGGTCGGGTCCGTGTTCGTGACGAACGCGATACTGCTCGGCCTCGTTTTCCTTCTGGTGCGGCGGTGGCGGACACCGCGTTGGACGTTCACATGTGTCTTCGCGGCTCTCGCGACCGGGATGGTGCTGCTCAACGGCTCCGACGGAGCATTCCTCAACATCCCGGCGGCCGGCGCGGGTGGATTCGCTGCGGACGTCTCTGCTCGCCGATTCCGTCCGGCCGAGAGCGATCGCGGCGCGCGCGTCTTCTCGATACTCGTCCCGCTGGTTCTGTGGGGTGCGTGGTTCACGGGGCTCCACTTCATGGACGGCGTGCACTGGGCGGCCGAGCTGTGGACGGGGACGATCATCCTCGCGTGCCTCGCGGGGGCCGGGTTGGGCCTTCTCGCCTTCCGCGATCGTCCGGCTGCTCGGCAGGCGGCCGTCGTCGATACGGCGCGTAGCTCCTATCCGCTTCCGTAGATCTTCGAGAGCTCGGCTCCCACACGCGCGAGATAACCGCGCACCTCGTCGGGTTCGAGCACCTCGATGTTCGCGCCGAAGCCGGCGAGCTCGGCGGTCGCGCTCAACGGCGAGTGAGCACGTACCTCGACGTCTATCCTGTCGTCGCCGCGTCTGTCGCCGGCGCGCATGCGTGTGCCGAAAGCTGCGCGCAGCCACCCGATCGCGTGGGGTGCGGCGCGCAGCTTCACCCTGACGGGCGCTCGCCGCTCGTCGAGCTCGGACATCACGGAACGCCAATGCTCGGCGAGGTCGAAGCCGTCCGGACGATCGACCGGATCCTGCGTGATGTTCACGCCACGGACGCGGCCCACGCGGAAGGTGCGCAGGCCGCCGTCGGTATTCGCGACGAGATACCAAACCGTTCCCTTCACGACGAGCCCCAGTGGGTGTACGACACGTTCACGCGGCGGTCCGCCCGCCGACGCGTAGACGATCACCGTTTGGACACCGTCGACGACCGCCGCTTGCAGCGCATCCAGGTGCTCGGGCGGGGGAGCGCTCGTTCGATCCCAGCTCGCCGGATCGATGACGACGGCCGAAGCCGCGGCCTGGGCTCCGGCACGGAAGCTCTCGGGAAGCGCGCGGACGAGCTTGCGCAACGCAGCTTTCAACTGCGGTGTCGCCTGCGACGAGGGCCCGGCGACGAGGAAGAGCATCCGGGCCTCCGCTGCCGTGAGGCCGCTGAGGTCGGTGCGCGCTCCTCCGATGAGCGACCAGCCACCACCACGTCCGGCTTGGGAATACACGGGCACGCCCGAAGCGGCCAGCGCCTCGAGGTCCCGACGGGCCGTCCGCTCGGAGACCTCGAGCTCCTCGGCGAGCTCGGCCGCCGTGACCCGTCCCCGCGCCTGCAGGACGAGGAGGGCGGCGACGAGGCGATCGGCGCGCACAGGGGAAGGATGCCATAGAAACTGGCCAAAGGATGACCAGGTTAGCGCGGTAGAGTGCTTCAAACCCACAGAGAAAGGGAGACGCGATGCCTGTACTCGTTCCGCCGGTGACCGACGAGCGCGATGGGCTTCTGAAGTTCATCGCCGCGCAACGCAACGCCTTGCGCGTTTCGGTCTTCGGGCTGACGCGCGACCAAGCCACCTCGAAGCCGTCGGCAAGTGGCCTCAGCCTGGCCGGGCTCATCAAGCATTCGGCGCACTGCGAACGCGGTTGGGTCGCCGAGCGCATCGCCCAGCGGGAGATCCCGTGGGTCGACTACGAGCAACAGTTCACGCTGACCGACGACGAGTCCGTCGAGGACGCGATCGCGCTCCTCGACGAGGTCGAGCGGGAGACCGAGGCGATCGTTAGGGCCTTGCCCGATCTTGACGTGCAGGTTCCCGTCCCGGATGCCCCGTGGTTCCCGAAGGACGTGGAAGCGTGGTCGGCACGATGGGTGTTGCTTCACCTGATCGAAGAGCTGGCCCGTCACGCGGGACACGCCGACATCATCCGGGAGTCGATCGACGGCTCGAACGCCTTCGCGTTGATGGCCCGCGCCGAAGGCGACAACCCGGAGTGGCTGTCGATGTTGGAGGGAAAGGATGCCTGATCTGCGGACGGAGGTGCTGGCCGTCGTCGAGGAGTCCTACGACAATCGTCTGGCGCCTCGGCTGGAGGGACTGACGGACGAGGAGTACCTCTGGGAGCCGGTGCCCGACTGCTGGAGCATCCGCCCCGCCGGCGACGGGACCTATCGCGGTGACTGGGGCTTCGTCTTCGACGAGATCCCACCGTTCACGACCATCGCTTGGCGGATGTCCCACCTCATCGACGTCTACGGGTCGCGTCGTCTGCCGAGGTGGCTCGGGATCGACGCGAAGCCGAGTCCACTGGACGCAGGCTTCCCCGGAACGGCCGATGCCGCCAAGCGCATGCTCGCGGATGCGCACGAGCTCTTCCTCGGATACGTGTCAGCGGTCGAGGAAAGCGAGCTGTGGTCGAAGATCGGCCCTGTGGGTGGGCAGTATGCGGAGGGCACGAAGCTGTCGATCGTCATGCACCAGCTCGACGAGGTCGTCCATCACGGCGCCGAGATCGCCCTGCTGCGTGACCTCTACCGCGCCCAGCATCTGAACGACGACCCGTTCGTCTTGGCGGCGCTCGTGGCCGACCGTGAGGCGATCGACGAGATGCGACGAAAGGATACGGGCATCATCGAAGCCATGATCGCGGCGCACCCGAACCTGATGCTGCGGGCGGCCGAGACCGGGCGGTGGGACGCGATCCCCCTGCTCGTCGAGCTCGGCTTCCCGGTCAACGGGACGAACGGCCGCGGGCCTGTGCACCACGCTG
>JBOGXL010000538.1:0-6088 GCA_050694575.1 Actinomycetota bacterium
GTTCAGGGCTCCGTCGACCGGCGCCCCCGGCAACCGCGGCACCTCCGTGATGGGGCGACCGGCCTGATCGAAGACCTGCACTCCGGACAGAAGCTTGCCATCGGACGTGTACGGACAAAGGTTCAGCGCTTCCGACCCGTCCCAATGGCGAACGCCGCCCGGCGCCGGACCTTGTGCTTCATAGACCGTGGAAGGAGACCTCGCATCTGCGACGGTGGCGATCGCGGCTATCGCCACGAGAGCCGACGCGACCGCCGATGTGACGGCGCCGACACCGGAGCGCCGGCCCAACCGTCCCAACCAAAGCGACGCCCACACCACGAAGGCGATGCCAACAAGACCGAGGAACTGGTTGCCATTGATACGCGGGAACGGGAAGTCGGAGCGGCTCAGGTCCCCCATCAACGCGACGAGCAGATAACCGCGCAGCACCCACCATCCGGGCTCGACCTCCGTGAATAACACCCGCGCGGAGCGGAAGCGCTTGTCGGTGGCGACGCGCTTGAGGATCGATCGCCACGCCGGATCGCTGCCCGCAGACTCAGACGATGTCCGCGGCGGGAACCCGGCCGACGACCGCAGCTCGTTCGCGTACGACGACGGGTCGCCCAACCGCTCCTCGAGGGAACCCTCGTGCTCGGCAGCTACATCGGTGAGGTGCTCCTCGACGTCGGCGAGGAGCTCGCTCCGATCCTCGGCACCCAGATCCGACAGTTCGGCCTCGACCGCTTGGAGATAGCGGCGGACGCCCTCCGTCATCGTCCTCATCTCGCCTCCGTTCCCACACCGAGGAGCGTGTCCATCGCGCCCACGAAGCTCGTCCAACGGCCGGTCGCCTCCTTCAGCACCTCGCGGCCGACCTCGTTCAGCCCGTAGTACTTCCGGTTGGGGCCTTCCTCCGAGGGCACGACATAGGAGTTCAGTCGTCCCTGACGGTAGAGCCGCCGCAGTGTCCCGTAGACAGAGGCGTCGCCGACGTCCTCGAGCCCGGCGGCGCGCAGCCGTCGTACGACGTCGTACCCGTACCCGTCCTGGTCCGCCAGCACCGCCAGGACGGCCAGATCCAAGACACCCTTGAGAAGCTGACTGCTGTCCATACCCAAGTACTACGTATAGCACATTAGCCCGCCCACCGATGACTTTTCCGCCCGAGAGCAGTCAGAGTGATCGAGCGACGAAAGGAGGAACCGTGGCCCGGTTGAAGAAGCGGTTCAAGGCCGACCTGGAAAAGAGCCCGGCCAAGGGCGGCTGGACGTACGTGGTGATGCCGGATTCAGCCGAGTTCTTCGGCACCAAAGGACTCGTCAAGGTCCGCGGCACCATCGACGGCCACCCGTTCCGCAGTTCCTTCATGGCCATGGGCGACGGCACGCACAAGCTTCCGGTGAAGGCCGACGTCCGCAAGACCATAGGTAAGGAAGCCGGCCAGAACGTCAACGTTCAGCTCGACGAGCGGCTCGAAGACTAGAGTCCACCCGCGGGCATCACAGCGATCTCGCCGTCGCATATGTCAACGCGGATCGCCCCGCCGTCTCCGACATCGCTCGCGAGCAACGCTCGAGCGATCCGCGTCTCCACTTCGCGCGCGATCAGCCGACGAAGCGGACGCGCACCGTACACGGGGTCGAACCCCTCTCCGGCGAGGAGTCCGCGCGCCTGCTCGGTGACCTCCAGCGTGATGCGCCGATCCGCGAGCCGCTCCCGCAGATCCTGCAGCTGAAGCTCGACGATCTGCTCGATCTCGTCTCGCGTGAGTGACTTGAAGAGCACTATCTCGTCGACACGGTTGAGGAACTCAGGACGAAACTGGCGCCGCAGCTCCCCCATCACCCGATCGCGAGCGTCCGGCTTGATCTCACCGTGTGGAGTGACGCCCTCGACCAGATGGTCCGAGCCGATGTTCGACGTCATGATGATGGCGGTGTTGCGGAAGTCCACCGTCCGCCCTTGCGCATCGGTCAGGCGGCCGTCGTCGAGCACCTGGAGCAATGTGTTGAAGATGTCGGCATGTGCCTTCTCAATCTCGTCGAAGAGGACAACCGAGTACGGCTTCCGTCGGACGGCCTCGGTGAGCTGTCCGCCTTCCTCGTAGCCGACGTATCCCGGCGGAGCGCCGACCAGCCGGCTCACCGTGTGGCGCTCCTGGTACTCACTCATGTCGACACGAACGATGTTCTCTTCGGTATCGAACAGCGCCTCGGCGAGGCTCCGGGCGAGCTCCGTCTTCCCCACGCCGGTGGGTCCGAGGAAGATGAACGAACCGATCGGTCGACGCGGGTCCTTGACTCCGGATCGAGCCCGGATGATGGCGTCGGCAACGAGCTGCACGGCCTCGTCCTGTCCTATCACCCGCTGATGCAGGATCATGTCGAGCCGGAGAAGCTTCTCGCGCTCCCCTTCCTTGAGGCGACTCACCGGGATCCCCGTCCAGCGCGACACGATCCCCGCGATCTCTTCTTCCGTCACGACCTCGCGCAGGAGCCGTCGCGTCCCGACTTCCGAGACCGATCGGTCTTCTTCGGTTTGCCGCTGACGTTCGAGCTCCGGGAGCCGGCCGTGGCGAAGCTCGGCCGCCCGGTTGAGATCGTAGTCCCGCTCGGCCTCCTCGGCCTCCGCCTTGACCTGTTCGATCTCCTCGCGGAGCGACTGCAGCTTGCGCAGCGCCTCGCGTTCGGTCTCCCATTGCGCACGCATCGCGTCCGCTTCGGCGCGCAGGTCGGCAAGCTCCTTACGTAGCTCTTCCAGGCGGCTCGCGCTCGCCTTGTCGGTCTCCTTGGCGAGCGCAGCTTCCTCGATCTCGAGACGCATGACGCGCCGGGTTAGCTCGTCCAGCTCGGAGGGCATCGAGTCGATCTCGGTGCGCAGCATCGCGCAGGCCTCGTCCACGAGGTCTATCGCCTTGTCCGGCAAGAAGCGATCGGTGATGTAGCGATGGCTCAACGTAACCGCGGCGATCAGAGCACCGTCCTGGATCGCGACGCCGTGGAACACCTCGAAGCGTTCACGTAAACCTCGCAGGATGGAGATCGCGTCTTCTTCCGACGGCTCGTCCACGAGGACGGGCTGAAAACGACGCTCGAGGGCGGCGTCCTTCTCGATGTGCTTCCGGTACTCCACTATCGTCGTCGCGCCGATCATGTGGAGCTCACCGCGGGCCAGCATCGGTTTGAGCATGTTGCCGGCGTCCATCGCACCTTCGGCTGCACCCGCGCCGACGACCGTATGAAGCTCGTCGACGAAGAGGATGATCCGGCCTTCGGCAGCCTTGACCTCGTTGAGAACGGCCTTCAGCCGCTCCTCGAACTCACCGCGGTACTTCGCTCCCGCGATGAGCGCACCCATGTCGAGCGCGAACACCGTCTTGTCCCGCAGTCCCTCGGGGACATCTCCACGCATGATCCTTTGTGCAAGTCCTTCGACGATCGCCGTCTTACCAACGCCCGGATCGCCGATCAGTACCGGATTGTTCTTCGTCTTCCGCGAGAGGATCTGGATGACACGTCGGATCTCTGCATCGCGGCCGATGACCGGGTCGAGCTTGCCGGCGCGAGCGTCTGCGACGAGGTCACGGCCGTACTTCTCCAGGGCTTCGTAAGCGACCTCGGGGGTTGCCGACGTCACCCGCTGGTTCCCGCGTATCGCGGTCAGAGACGCGAGGAACGAGTCTCGTGAGAGCCCGAGCTCCTTCAGCTTCCTCCCCGACACCGTGGACGGACCCTCGTCCAGCAGCGCGATGAGGAGATGCTCGACCGAGACGTACTCGTCCTTGAGCCGCTTCGCTTCGGTCTCGGCTGCATCGAGAAGGTGCGACATCCGTTGCGTCACGAACACCTGGCCCGGTGAAGCTCCCGGCCCGGAGACCCTCGGACGCCGGCCGAGCTCCTCCTCGATGTCGGCGCGCAGGCGGCTGTGATCCACGCCGGCGTGAGCGAGCAGTCGTGGGATCAGCCCCTCGGGCTGTTCGAGCAGCGCGAGCAGCAGATGCTCCCCATCTACCTCCGTGTGCCCCGCGCGCAGAGCCTTCGTCTGTGCGTCGTGCAGCGCTTCCTGGGACTTGTGGGTCAAGCGGTTCAGGTCCACGACTTCAGTTACCTCCCCGCAAGGCCGAACTCAAAGCTCGGCCCTAGCCGGCTATCGCACGGCCGAAGGAGTCCGCGTCGAACCCACCGCGGTCCAGCAGCGATCGGAGCCGGGCCTGATAGAGCGCGCCGGCGCGTTCGTGGGCCTCCTTGAACCGAGCGTCACCCGTGCGTACGAGATCGATGTTGTCGACCAGCAGCCCTCGGTTCACGAGGCGCAGCCCGCCCAGCTGATCGACGTAGATCGACGTGAGATCGCCGAGTGCGTCCCGGAGCTCGGGGTGCTGAGCCTGTTCCGCGCTCGCCCGCATCTCCGAGGTGATCCCGTCCAGCGTCGTCTCAGCCTCAACGGCCGAGCCACGCAGCCGATCCACGTTCTCTCGGTTACGCAGCGCTACTTCGAGCTCATCGTGATAAGACTCGGCACTTTCGTTCCACTCGACGATGCGCTGTTCGAACGCTTCGAGCGCAGTAGCGTCCTCATTGCCGAAGACCTGGAGTGCGCGCTCGATGCGTGGCTGTAGCTTCCCGGCCACGGCAGGTTGGTACAGGATCGCCGACAGGACAACCAGCCCGATCAAGCCGACGACAACGCCGACGATGGTCCCGCGCCGAGTCGTCTGCACACGATCGCGCTCGCTGGTCCGCAACAACGCGAACACGATGATCGACACCGCCCCGCCGATGAGGATCGGGAGGCCGCGGACCTCCAGGAGGGCGACGCGGCCATCGCTGGCGACCGACGCCAGTGCCGTTAGAGCGAGCAATGCGATCCCACCGGCCAAAAGCGCAGCGACGAACTGCAGTGCGAACCGGCCCCAGCCACCATCGATCTGTACAGCGACCGTCTCCTCGGGGATCGCGAGGGGGCGCCATACCGCCTGTGCCGTTGCACCTTCCGACGCTTCGTCCTCGGCAGCGCTCCACTGCAGGCGACCGCCTATCGCCGGGCGGGCACCGCGTAGCTCCTCGGCCGTCTTCGGCCGGCTCGTGGCGCCCGTAGGTCGTTCGACGGTCCCTGGGCCATCGATCATAGGAATGGTCTCCAGATGCGGTGGCGACTCCCCCAGAGCCCGCTTCGCCTTACCGAGAGCCGACCGCTCGCCGCGGCGGCGGCGCCAGCGTTCCAGGAAAGGAACGCTCTCCTCCGGTGCCGGCCGCTCGGCCTCGATGCGCGGAGGGGCCCCGGACGGGACCGGCGGAGCCGAGGTCTCGGGTGCAGCCTCTTCGACGACGGGCGGAGCTACGTCTACATCGAGCCGAGTCCCACAGCCGTCGCAGAACCGGAAGCCGGCTTCGACTACTCTGCCGCAGTTCGGACACGTCACCGAGTTGTCCTGTGAGTCGTCGCCGCCGCTCAACGCCTCCGCCGCGCCCAACTCCGACGCCGGCGCGGCGTCGTCCCCCGTCGTTGCGTCGTCCATCGTCACGCCGAGGACATAGTAGAGCCCGGCCGTGCGGCCTTGTCCGCTTCATCGACGGGTCGCAGAACGAAAGAAGGCGGCCGACGTGGCCGCCTTCTTTCAAGTAGATCCCGGCACCGACCTACTCTCCCACCCCCGTTGGAAGGCAGTACCATCGGCGCTGGAGGGCTTAACTTCCGGGTTCGGAATGGGACCGGGTGTGACCCCTCCGCTATGAGCACCGGGAAAACCTGGTGTCGGGCTCCCACCCAATACGGGTGACAACCCTATAACGAGCGCAGGCACCTTCTAACCAAGCCCTCGGCCTATTAGTACCGGTCGGCTCAACGCATTACTGCGCTTCCACCTCCGGCCTATCAACCCAGTGTTCTGTCTGGGGGCCTTACCCGGTTAACCCGGTGGGAGACCTCATCTTGAAGACGGCTTCGCACTTAGATGCTTTCAGCGCTTATCCGTTCCGCACATAGCCAACCAGCCGTGCCGCTGGCGCGACAACTGGCACACCAGAGGTGCGTCCATCCCGGTCCTCTCGTACTAGGGACAGATCTCCTCAAGTCTCCTACGCCCGCAGAGGATAGGGACCGA
>JBOGXL010000539.1:0-3450 GCA_050694575.1 Actinomycetota bacterium
CCCGTGCTTGGTGACCGAACGTGTCACACGCACGCCTATCGCTGCGATCTTCGCTCCGCGCACCCACACGCCCGTATTGGCCGGATCGCGCTCGGCGGTGATGCCGAAAAGCGCGAGCGCGCCCATCAGGACGTCTTCGAGCCGGCGTACGTACGCGACGAGATCAGCTCCCGGGCCGAGATCGATGATCGGGTAACCGACGAGCTGGCCGGGACCGTGATAGGTGACCTGCCCGCCTCGGTCGGCCTCGACGACCTCGACGGCGCGATGCGCCAGCGTCTCGGGGTTCCACAGGACGTCGGCGGCAGAGCCGCGACGGCCGATCGTATAGACGTGCGGATGCTCGAGGAGCAGGAGCGTGTCGACGGCGTCTCCCGTCGCGCGGTGCTCGTGCAGATCGGCCTGTAAAGCAGCAGCCTCGGCATAGGGCGTCAGGCCCAGCCGGCGCACCTCGAGAGGTCTTACAGCTCGTGCGAGAAGTCCCACGTTTCGAGGTTCTCCTTGAGACGGGCGAGGAACCGCATCGCGTCGGCGCCGTCCAGCAGACGGTGGTCCCATGACAAAGACAGGAACGTGCGGTGGCGCACGCCGATCATGTCGTCGACGACCACCACGCGCTTCTCGACCAGCTCCGTGGACAGGATCGCGACGTTCGGCTGGTTGATCACGGGTAGGGACATGAACGAGCCGAACGGGCCGGGGTTGGTGATGGTGAAGGTCGACCCTCCGACCTCGTCCGGATTCAGCTTCTTGTCGCGCGCACGCTCGCCGAGGTCGCGGATGGCGCGAGCGAGGCCGACGACGTTGAGGGCCTCGGCCCCCTTGATGACCGGAACTATCAACCCATAGTCGGTGGCAACGGCGATACCGAGGTTCACGTAATGGTGATAGGTCGCCTCGCTGAGATCTTCGGAGACGCTCGCGTTCGCCTCCGGATGGGCGAGGAGCGCATCGCAGACGGCGCGGCCGATGAAGGGCAGATATGTGAGCGAGAAGCCTTCGCGCTTCCGGAAGGCGTCCCCAACCTCGGCCCGCAGACGAGCGATCGGCTCCATGTCCACCTCTATCGCGTTCCACGCTCGCGCGGACGTATCGAGGGACTTGCGCATGTGCTCGGCGATCCGCTTGCGGATGTGGGTGAGCGGCTGTGCCTCGGTGCGCTCACCCCCCGCTGCGCGTGTCGGAGGTGGCGCGACGCGCTCGGCGGCCGCTGCCGCCGCGCGACCGTCGCCGCTGACGGCGGCGCCCTTGCGATCCCCATTGCCTCCGGGACGCTCGACGAAGGCCAGGACATCGTCGCGCGTCACACGCCCACCCGCCCCGGTCCCGCGCACCTGCGACAGATCGACGTCGTGCTCGCGGGCCAGCCGGCGGACGATGGGCGAGAGAACCTGCCCCGCCGGCGCGGCCGAGGCGGCCGCCGCCGCGGGCTCTTCCTCCTCGGGGGCCGGCGGCGCCTTGTCGGGTTCGGACTCGGCTGCTGGTTGCTCCTCCCTGGGTTCCTCGATCGGTTCGGCCTCTGCCTTGCGTTCCTCCGCCTTCGGTTCGGCCGTGGTCGCCGCGCCCGAGCCGGATTCGTCGATCTCGGCGAGGGCCGTACCGACCTCGACGGTGTCGCCCTCCTGCACGAGGATCTTCACGAGCTTGCCGGCGACGGGCGAAGGGATCTCCGTATCGACCTTGTCCGTCGAGACCTCGACGAGAGGGTCGTCGACCTGCACGTCGTCGCCCTCGGATTTCAGCCAGTTGAGGATCGTCCCCTCGACGACCGACTCCCCCATCTGTGGCATCTCGACCTTTGTCGCCACGACCCCTCCGTCCTAGCCGTGCAACGGCTTCCCTATGGCTTCGAGCGCAGCCTCGCCGACGACCTCCGAAAGCGTCGGGTGCGGATGGACGAACGCCGCCACCTCGGCGGTGTTCGCTTCCCACCCGACCGTCAGCAACGTCTCGGCGAGGAGCTCGGTCACGCGCGGGCCGATGAGGTGCATCCCCAGGATCGGCCCGCCCTTCTGCGCAACGATCTTCGCGAAGCCACGGGCCTGTCGCATCATCTGCGCACGAGCGTTACCCGCGAACGCGTGTTTCGTCACCTCGACGTCGTAGCCCTTCTCGCGCGCTTGGGCTTCGGTGAAGCCGACGGCGGCCACCTCGGGCACGCAATAGATCGCTCGGGGCACGTGCCGCTCGAAGTCGACGGGGTTCGGACTCCCACCGGCGATGCGCTCGGCCGTCGCGATGCCCATGCCGAAAGCGACGTGCGCCAGCTGCGGCGTCCCCGCCGTCGCGTCGCCTATCGCCCAGACATCGGGGGCGGCACTGTTGTCCCCGTCGATGACGATGAAACCCCTGTCCACTTTTACGGCCCAACGCTCGAGGTCGAGACCGTCGGTGGCCGGGCCGCGGCCCACGGCGACCAGAACGGTGTCCACCTCGATCGTCTCCGTCTTGTTGCCCTTCGAGACGCTGAGCCGCACGAGCTTGTTCGACTTGTCGACGTCCTCGACCTTCGCGCCCGCCAGCGTGGCGATCCCCCGGCGCTTGAGGTTCGCAGCCAGCTCCTTGCTCAGATCGGCGTCCTCCATCGGGATGATCCGATCCAGAGCTTCGATAACCGTCACCTCGGCGCCGAACGAGCGGTAGACCGAGGCGAATTCCACGCCCACGGCCCCGGCCCCGATGATCGCGACCTTCTGGGGGAAGCGCTCCGAGACGAGGGCCTCGTCCGACGTGATGATCCTTTCGCCGTCCGGATCGAGTCCGGGGAGCGACCGGGCGTAGGAGCCGGGAGCCAGGACGACGTGCCGGCCCGTGACCTCGCCGTGTCCCTCGACGTCGATCGTGCCCGGTTCCCCGAGCCGGCCGTTGCCGGCGATCGTGTCGATCTTCCGGGCCTTGATCACGCTTTGGAGACCCGCGTGCAGCTTCTTGATGGGATCGGCCTTGGATCGCTGCACGGCGCCCCAGTCGAACGCGGGCTCGGCGACGGTGATGCCGTAGTCCTTGGCCTCCGCGATGGAGTCCATGATCTCCCCGGTATGGAGCAAGGCCTTGGTCGGGATGCATCCCCGGTGCAGACACGTGCCGCCGACCTTGTCGCGTTCGACCATGGCGACCTTGAGGTTCAGCAGGGCCGCTCGCAGAGCGAAGGCATAGCCGGCGGGGCCTCCACCCAGCACGACGACGTCGTACGTCCCTTCAGCCATGTGAGGGCCAGTCTATCGAGCGGGCAGTTTTCGCTAGGCTCCCGCCACGGCGAAGCGAAGCGGACCCGTCTGAATAGCACTCCGCCGGGCAGAATGGAAGGACGAAGATGACCGACTACCGCGTCGAGAAGGACACGATGGGCGAGGTCCGGGTGCCGGCCGACGCCTATTGGGGAGCGTCGACGCAGCGGGCCGTGGACAACTTCCCCATCTCCGATCTCACCTTCCCGCCGAGCTTCATCCG
>JBOGXL010000540.1:0-1908 GCA_050694575.1 Actinomycetota bacterium
TTCCCATGCATCGTGTCGATGTCGCGCACGATCTCGAATCCGTCGGCCGGCAGGTCGACGAGGAACGCCGAGTTGCGCGCCTGCGGCGGGTCCGCGTCCGGGTCGGTGCGGGCGATGACGATGGCGAACTTTGCGCCCTTGGCGCCGGAGATGAACCACTTGTGCCCGTTGATCACCCAGTCATCGCCGTCTTTCTCTGCCTTCGTCTGGATCAGCGTCGGGTCGGAGCCGGACACTTCGGGCTCGGTCATTGCGAAGCAGGAGCGCGAGCGGCCTTCGGCGAGCGGGCGCAGGTACTTCTCCTTTTGCGCCGGCGTCGCGGCGTGCAGCAGCGTGTGCATGTTGCCTTCGTCGGGCGCCTGACAGTTGAGGACGAAAGGCCCTATCGAGGACCTGACGGCCTCGGCCTGGACGAACGCCATAGCCGTCGCGCCGAGACCCAATCCGCCCCACTCCTTGGGCATCTGCGGGAGCCAAAGGCCCACCTCTTTGGCGCGTCCGCGGAGCTCGATGATGGCCTTGACGAACTCGCCGCGGTCGGCCTCGTTGGCCTCGAGCTTCTCGGTGCGCGGACGGACCTCGTCGTCGATGAACTCGCGGACCTTGAGCCGGATGTCTTCGATCTCGGGTGGAAGCGTGAAGTCGATGGCCATGCGAACCCCTCCTTGGATGCGGCGTCACCCCTGGCGCCGGCACGAGTCTCCCCGTGGATTGACTAGCGAGTCAAGCGAGTGGCGGAGGCAGGCGGAACGTGCGGCGTCCGTCGCGCATGGTCGCCGTCGGAACGGTCACGAACCCGTTCTTCCTGTGCTCCTCCAGCCGCAACGTGGTCTTTCCATCGAGGAAGGCCCTGCGTCGCTGGCGCAGGAAGGGCAGGCCGATCTTCGCCGAGGTCACACCGACCGGCGTCATCGTGGGCAGATGTGACCACCACTCCGCATTCGCTCCGGATACGAGCACGCCGAGGCGGTGACCTTTCCTGACCACCCAGTCCTGGCCGTAGAGCTCGATCGCCGCCAGCTGCCGGCCCAGCCCACGCAGCAGCGTCGCCCCTCGCGAGACGAGGGTGGCGCGGCCGCCGGGGGCGACGTCGTAGAGATTCGCAACGAGGTTCGTCCGGGGAACGAGCGAGTCGGCGGTCACCTTCAGCTCGGGCTCGCCGGCCAACCAGACGTCGTGCGGCACGGCTTGAGACAGCGACCAGATCCCGCGTCCGCCGGCGCCGCCCGTGCCGCTGTTGTTGCCGTCGTCGGTGTAGGTGCCGGCGTTCAGATCGCTCCACCACATCGCCGAGTCGGACGGCGGCCATCGGCGTTCGGCCCGGTAGCGCCCGAGGTTGTCCTGGACGGCGACGGGCGCATCTCTGTGCACCGGCGCCTTCGCCAACGGCACGCCCTTCACGTAGTGGTCGAGGAAGCGCATGAGCTCGGCGACGAACGTGCTTCGTCCGGCCTGGAAGCGTCTCTCGGCCTTCTCCCAGCCACGGACGTGGTCGAATTGGCCGTACCAGGCTCGGCGCGGGCCGGCCAGGCCGTTGAAGAAGTCGAAGGCGGCATCCGGCAGCGTGTTCCGCTCGAGAAACCCTTGCGTGAGGAAGAGCGGTGTTCGCTTGCCGATCGTCGGCGGGAGCAGGTCGCGCTCGATCCAGAAGGGGACGTTGGCTTCGTCCTGCTGTTGCATGGCGAAGTTGATTCCGTAGCACCAGAACTGTGGTGCGCCGTTGATCTGGTACTCGAGCGGGTTCGTCGGGTAGGCAGGCTGCGCATCGAGCCCCTGGAAGATCAGCGGCGTCCCTATCGAGTTCCCGAAGCGAACGCCGCGCTCGTACAGGTACCCGTAGCCGGAGAAGACCGGCTCCATGGCGACGACAGCCTTGAGCCCCTTCGGTTGGCGCGCGATGCCCATGAG
>JBOGXL010000541.1:0-9884 GCA_050694575.1 Actinomycetota bacterium
GTACAGCCGCGTATTCGGCAATCCGTCTGACGTGCCGTTCACGTCCCCCTCGACGAATGAGATCACGCCGTCGCCGTTCTGATCCACCCGCGAGACCTCTTGCGCATAGGATGCGAGCAGCCGCGCCCCGATATTTTCCGGCGATACCGGAGGGGTGCCAGGCATGAAGGAGGCTACCCGCACGAACACGTTGAGCAGCAGCTCTTGTGTCAGACCACTCGGGATAAAGCGGTTGCGAAACTCCAGATGCTCTGAAATCCCCGCCATCGGCCGGTTCTCGTCATCGGGCTCGCTGACCAGACCGCGATCCGGGTCACGGGGGTTATCGGGATCATCGCCGTAAACCAGCTTATCGTTGTCCGGCACGGGGACCGGGGGTCCGTCTCCGGCGATCTGCGACTGAAACTCCAGGTTGTACTGCAATCCCCCGGCAAATGTGGTCGGAACGCCGCCGGTGCCGGGCAACTCGTAGTGCGGAAACACCCAGTTCGTTGACGGATTGAACTCCCAATACGAGTGTACGTCGCTCTGCTGCATGGCGTTGTAGGTGCCCAGGCTCACCGGAAACGGGACGATGTTGGGCTGACGCCGGGTCGGGAAACACGTCGTCGGCGCTGCCGAATCGTGGTTCAAAGCCATCGACGGTGAGGAAGTTACCCGGGACGTTATTCCCGCTCCCGAGCGTGGCGATCGCGTCGGCGTCCGCCTGTGTCATCGTGAAGTAACGTGCAGCGCCGTCGCCGCGCGGGGGCGCGATCCGGGGCACACGTATGTCGCGAATCATCCACCCCCCGTACCAGCCGGACTCATTGTTGATGACGAAGAGCCCAGAGATGTCCGTGAACATGAAGGCGCGCACATCGTTGGGATCGGTGGGAAGACCGGGTTTGGGTTCCAGCGCTACGCGCACCGCGCCGATGGTGGGGAGCTGGCCGTTGGCCGCGTTGGCGGCGGTCGGTCCCAGCACAAGGAACCCGGTGTGGCGGAGTCGCCTCCTTATCATCGCTGAAACCTCGCCTACCTCGATATTCCGGCTCCCTTTGATCAACCCTTCTAGGGACCGATCACTATCCCGTCGAGGGAGAACCTAACGCGCGAGGAAGCGGTGTGGCGAGGTGTTTCCCACGCTGCTTCAACGTCTTATTGAAGCTTCTGAAGGATAAAGAGCGTCTCGACTAAGCCGCACCCGCCACGAGAGCCTTGAAATAACACCCACCGATCCCGTGCGTCGGCTTGAGCTGAAGTCAGGTGCAAAGTCACAACTCATCTTCTGGTATCCCGGATACCTTGAGAAAGTGCTTCAGCAGACCGATCTTGAGTGGCGTGCTACCATGAATGGGCAATGAGATGCGCGCTGGGTTTCCCGCTTTGGCGTAAATGTGGTGGCTCCCGCTAATCCGCTTCAGCTCCCAACCATGCTTTTCAAGCAACCGCGCGAACTCTTTTCCAGAAATCGCTTTCAAACCGCAATCTCAAGCACTTTGTCCTTATCCGTAAGTTGAAGTTGCTTTACATCCACAGACAGGCAACCTTCGACAGCCTCATAGAGATTCCTAAGAAGCTCGTCGAATGTCTCTCCCTGCGTCGCGCAGCCGGCTATAGAAGGGACCTCGGCCCAGTAACCTCCTTCCTCAGCTTCGTGTACAACAACCTTAAGCTTCATTGCTAACTCCCCTTTCAATTATGTCTGCCTGATCGCACCCAATCGGGATAGGGGAACACCTCACGATGCCCTCCTACCACACGACCGTACAAACGGATCATGTATACGGCGGTTCGGCAGATTAAGTCAACGACACAGAAAATCCTATAGGATAGTTTTCCGCCCATGGGTTGCGATGGCCGAGCCTCCAGGCATCGGCCACGGCCCCGCTGGTGCCTGCAGCGGCTAGTGAGTCTTCCTCGCCCCTTGGCTATCGCCTTGTCGGGGATCGCGCGCACCATTCAATCCAAACCCACTGGCCAGTACCCGTCCTTTTTCGCCGCTAAGGTACCCACTTTTCGTTGCTTTTCTCCGTCCGCGAACCGTAGAATCCCCATAGGCACGGGGCCATCTGGTTTAGAAACGCTATCCTAGACGTGCACTTGGACAAGGTAATCAGATGGCCGTAAAGACGGGCAGCCGGGCTCGGCAAGTTATACCGATCATGGAATTTAAGGAGACGGTTGCGCGTACCGTCCCCCTCTCGGAGTCTTAGGAAGCGGGCGGGCGTTGCCGAAAAAGAGGCGATCCAGTTTGGCTTGTCGAACCCACACATCTTGATTTCTGGCTTACTCGCACGCACGGGGGGCGCTGCGTTGGTGGTATTCGGCGTCGTCTGCGCCGTCTTCTTCCTCACCCATCTCATCCCCGGCGATCCGGTGGAGGTGCTGCTCGGCGAATCGGTCACGGCGGCTGAGCGCGAACAGTTGCGCCAGTCGCTCGGTTTAGATAAACCACTCGGCCAGCAGTGGTTGGCTTATGTCGCGGGATTGCTGAAGCTGGACTTAGGGACCTCGCTGTTTTCCCAGCAGCCGGTTGCGGCGATCATTGCGGAACGGATCGGAGCGACTGGTTTTCTAGCTCTGGCCGCTTTGTTTGTGGCGGTGGCGATCGCGGTCCCCACCGGGGTCGCGGCTGCGTTGCGCAAGGACACGCTGTGGGACCAAGCAGCCATGGGCCTTGCTCTGCTGGGCGTTTCCATCCCCAACTTTTGGTTGGGACCGATCTTGATCCTGGTGTTTTCTCTATCCTTAGGATGGCTACCGGTCAGCGGTGCCGAGAGCCCCGCGTCGATCGTTCTACCGGCCATCACCTTGGGTACCGGGTTGGCCGCGGTGTTGTCCCGAAACATCCGCTCAGCGCTGCTGGAGGTGTTGGCGGAGGACTACATTCGCACCGCCCGCGCCAAGGGGCTCGCGCCACGTGTTGTGCTGCTGCGCCATGCCGCGGCAAACGCGGGTCTGACGGTGATCACCGTGCTGGGGCTGCAGTTAGGCGCTGTGCTGGGCGGTGCCGTGATCACCGAGACCGTGTTCGATTGGCCCGGGATTGGTAGCCTGATGGTAGAGGCCATTGTGCGCCGCGATTATCCGGTGGTGCAGGGCTGCGTATTGCTGATCAGCGTGATCTATGTCGCCATCAACACCGCTACCGACATCGTATACGCGCTGTTGGATCCACGCATTCGGTTTGCGAAGTGAATGTTAAGCTTGTGTTTTCAAGCGCTATCCTTGTGGCCTGGGGAGCGCTAGCCCTGCTCGGGCCCTGGTTCTCGCTCAAGCCCAACGAGATCCTTCTCAGTCAAATCTTGCTGCCGCCCTCCAGTCACGATTGGTTGGGGTTTGACGATTACGGTCGCCCCATTGCCGATCGATTGCTGGTGGGAGCACGAACGTCGTTTGTGGTGGCGTTCGCTGTGGTCACGGTCACGGCGCTTTTCGGGACCGCCGTTGGGATCCTCAGTGCGTGGCTTGGGGGATGGTGGGATCTGGTGATCGTGCGCCTCATGGATGTCTTCCTTGCGTTTCCAGGCATGCTCTTGGCCATCGCGCTGGCCGGATTGCTCGGGCCGGGCGTGGACAACGTGGTGATCGCCCTCGCCGCCGTAGGCTGGGTCGGTTTCGCCAGACTGGCGCGCGCCCAGACCTTGTCCGTAAAAGAGCGCGAACACGTACAAGCCGCCCAGAGCCTGGGGGTTTCCTCCGTGGTGACCCTCTATCGACATGTCTTACCGCTGATAAGCGCCCCGCTCATCATCGAGGCCACCTTCGGTATCGCCGGTGTGGTCGTTGCTGAGGCCGGGCTCTCGTTTTTGGGCTTAGGGGTACAGCCACCGGAGCCTTCCTGGGGCGGCATGATACGGGATGGCACACGATACATGCTGGTAGCGCCTCACATGGTCATCGCGCCGGGCACAGCGATGATGCTGGTAGTGCTCGCCGCCAATCTCGCAGGGGATTGCATGCGTGACAGATTGGACGTGCGGAGTTTGCGGAGGCGCCCAACGTAGCACAGACACTCCATGGACGGGCGCTTTATCCTATAGAAGCACAACACCATCGCCGACCGATTCGGTTCAAACGTCTTCACCATTTGCCGTGGGATGGGGGCGATGACTGGGATATGACGCGTGGTGGCTTTCGCATCGATTGGGAACCACGGCGAACAATACTGATGGTTCAAGGGAATATTTATGACGATGATATCGACCAGAATTTCATCGTCCCCACAGTAGAGGCACCTTCCGGTAGACAGTAATGTAGGGTGGGTTAGGGCGACAGCCCGTAACCCACCAAACCGACAAGCGCAGCTTGTCTCTTTACAACCTTTGGCATAAATGAGTCGGCATCCCTGCCGACGTTGATGGTGGGTTGCGCTGCGCTTAACCCACCCTACATTTACTGGTCTAGCTATTGGGGTTCGTAAACTGACCCCAACCTAGGAGGGCTACGCGGTTAAGATGAAGGTCTCTGTATAACAATGACGTCCAGCTTACAGCCTGCCCCTGCTCCACTACAGCAGACCGTATTGGGAGGCGTGCCAGGAACACAATCGGCAAGCTTAATTTCCACTTCAATTGCACTTGAGGCGCTTCCTTGTATTGCTTTCAGCAGTAAGGGTTGTAGTGTCTTTCTGTCGATCAAGCAGGCTTTATTCGGATATCGTTCCGACCTAACATTGATCAACCGGACGACGCCACCTTTACCGACTTTAAGCATATAGCCGCCCTGCGCCTGAATATCCTCTTGTGAGATGTAGTCAGTTCTCTTAAAGGATTTTATCTCGATATCTTGCGCGGTGGTGTTCTCAGGAGCCAAAATACAAGCAAACACGAAAATGGTGATCACCGAAAACTCAGTCAACCGTGCGACGATCTCTTCTCGAAGCCTAGAAACACGCCGCTGAACTTCTTCCGAAAAAATTTTCGTTTTTGAACTATATATGCGTTGGTTGAGCATTTTTATTTCCTCTTAAAGTCAGTGCGTTGGTTGAGGGAGACGAAGTGAGATGAGCGTTCATCCCCTCATGTCGAAGCCGAAAGGCGCCCTTAAGCTACTGCAGCAGCGCGTCCGTGCACACGTAGAACAGTCCGTTACCCTGAGATTCGGGTCCCCCCGCGTCCTCCTTTGGCTACCAACCAGAGTATTCCTGTCTGGCCCAGCGGGTGGCTCTGTCGCATACGGCGCTTGTCGACCTGGATAGAACTTTAGCCGCCCAACGATGAGGCTGCTTGCATAAACAATGAATTTTCGATGAGGAATTATGAAGAACTGTGAAATGAGCTAGCCCGTGTAGCCCGTGTAGGGCGCAATAAGCGAAGCGCATTGCGCCGAATGTTAGTCAGGGCAATCCAATCCGTCCGCTTCGACGCTCCCGGCCCAGTCTGCAGGATATATTCCGACAACCACCAGCGGATAGAAGGTCGACTGCGGCCAGTACCACGATCGACATGGCGATGTTTGACCGGCTTGAAGTGCACGCAACCATGTGCGCAGCAAAATCGCGCTGGTCGCGTACCAGATGTTCCCAGAAGCCCCTTTTGCCAAATGCCACGTTCGCCACGCGCTTGACGAACCGCTGAGCGTCCTTTCTAGGGCGGGCGGCCGCCTGGAGAATCCTGCCTTGAATCAGCCACGATCGGACGGCGAAATCGGCGTCATGCGGGGGTAGCTCAATCACGCAGTGCAAGTGATCCGGCAGCACCACCCAGCCGTGGATGAGGAAAGGATGCTTCGCCGTTCCTCGCGAACCACCTCACGCAGGACGGCGATATATCGTATGAGCAGGTCGTTGCCGTGCCGTTGCGCGTTGACGGTGAAGAAGTAAGTCCCACCGGATACTAAGCGCATCGGAAGTCAGGCATGGCGAAATGGTCGCAGCGGAAGACATCCGACGCAATGCGCTTCGCTTATTGCGCCCTAAGCCGGCTCTACACCGGCTCGGAACGAGGGGGGCCGAAGCTCTCCACCCTTTGTCCACCGGCCGCAATCAATGAAGGGCTACCGGCCCAAAAAAAACGTGAATAACTCCGGCGGGAGCAAACCTGACTACGGGAGATCGAATCAACCGTTTACAAAAACCAAGACAAACCACCGGGCCTTGACAACGGAGTCCTCATAGAAGGGTGGGTTAGGGCGACAGCCCGTAACCCACCAAACCGACAAGCGCAGCTTGTCTCTTTACAGGTCAGACTGCGACGTACAGTAAGAGTCTGCGTCGCCACTGAATATGAAGTCAGACACGTTGCCGGCTTCGTCAGTCGCTCTAATGGTGTATTTGAAGTTGTAGTAACCGTGGCCTTCAACCGCATCCATCAAGTGGACCTCGCCGAAGACTTCACCAGTACTGCTGCGGTAGATTGAGCTATCCAAGGTCAGATCGAACGTCGCCGGCGGACCCATGCAGCCGTTTTCGATGATCCCCTGAAAAAGGCCGTTAGCATGCGGTATGTCGCTCCAGATGTCCTCCGGCGCGGGTACCGGCAACCCATACGGCGGGTCGGCTGGCTCGGGGATAGAAATATCTGCTGCGTTGCTTTCGATCTTGAACGTCGCCCAAGGCTCCTGAAAAGCCCCCAAGCTATCCACGCCTGAACCCGAAACCACGACGTTCCGCATTTCCCTGAGGATGATGTTCAAACGCAAATGCGGTAGTCCTGCCGTGATCTTATCAGAGGGAAAGCTGGCACCGTCATTCAAGCTTGGAGGGCAGGCATTGGAATCGCGCGCAGCTCGTACACATAACTTACCTACCAGACCACCCGAATTGCTATCGACTACCGTCGGAGCGCGTCGATCCGATTCCGTTAGAAAACCGCCTGGCCTCGAAGTGATTACGGGCTTGGCGGCTGTGCTGGATGCGGACAAGGTGGCTACCACGAGCAGAACACATAAAAAGGTCAGACCCAAATACCCTACGATGAGATTTCGTTTCATAACAGTTTCTCCAAATAAGCATTGGTTTCATGGTGTGGGCGGGACACGACGGCGTTACGGCAAAGCCGCAATCGCCCGACGGCTCTAGCGCTATGGCGAGGCCGCCAAGAACCGTTGCCCCACGCGAAATACATTAGTGCCCGGGCGATGAACATGCTTTCAAGAACAATGAATTTTCGATGAGGAATTATGAAAAACTATGAAACGAACTAGCCGAGACGCTCTCTGTTTACCCAGGCTGGCTGCGCAACGGAAGAAACCGGCGAAGCTTCCACCCCGCTTCAAAAAGTGCTTAGATAGCGTTCTCTCAAGCGATAGAGGGAGACGACATGTACGGAGAGGATCATCGCGCACGTAACCTGCTTCCGCCGACGCCGCGCAGGCGCCATATCTTGGCTGCTGCACTTCTTTACCTGGTTGAATGGCCACATGCCTTGGCACAACCAGGATCCGAATCGGATTTAACCGAGCTCCGTATCGAAGAGCTCATGGAGCAGAAGGTCACCTCCGTCTCTAGAACAGAGCAAACCTTCTCCGATACCGCCGCGGCCACCTTTGTCATAACGCAAGACGATCTGCGGCGCTCCGGGGTGACGAATATCGCCGAGGCGCTGCGCATCATCCCAGGGGTGCAGGTGGCCCGCATCGACTCCAACAAGTGGGCGATTTCTGCCCGCGGGTTCAACGGTCGCTTCGCCAATAAGCTGTTGGTGCTGATCGATGGCCGCACGATTTACACCCCTTCATTTTCTGGCAGATCCAGGATCTTGTCCTGGAACACATCAAACGCATCAAAATTATCTGCGGTCCCGGCGCCAGCGCTTGGGGCGCCAATGCGGTCAACGGCATCATTAACATCATTTACCAAGCGTGCGGGGATACCCAGGGTGGGCTTGTTTCGCTGACCGCAGGCGATGAGGAGAGAATCATTGCAGGGGCGGCGCTACGGGCGCAACTGGGTGAACCAGGGCATTTTCGCATCTATGCTAAGCATTTGGAGCGTGACGGCTTGGCCGATGAAGAAGGGTGGGATAGGGGGCGATGACTGGGATATGACGCGTGATGGCTTTCGCATCGATTGGCAACCACGGCGAACAATACTGTTATGGTTCAAGGGATATTTATGACGATGATGATATCGACCGGAATTTCATCGTCCCCACAGTAGAGGCACCTTCCGGTGGACAGTAATGTAGGGTAGGGCGACAGCCCGTAACCCATCAAACCGACAAGCGCAGCTTGTCTCTTTACAACTTTTTGGCATAAATGAGTCAGCATCCCTGCCGACGTTGATGGTGGGTTGCGCTGTGCTTAACCCACCCTACATCTACTTTAGCCGAGGACAAGGGTGTCCGTCGCGAGGCGGAATCCGAAGGAAGCCAGCGGCAAACTCCCAACCCGAGGAACACGAACCGTATACCGAGGCGGGATACCCGGGGCAAAGCTTGCCAAACAAAGCAAAGCCCTCAGCTGTCCAAACATTAGTCTAGACACTGGCACGTCCCGATCCCTCCGCCACAGACTATGACACTTGGGCAGTACGTAATCATACAGGCGCCGACAAGAGGGGGTTGATCGATATCTACACAGGGTGGAAAACCGATCACGTCAGGACGCTCTAAGGTAATAAGAGTTCGGCGCGTCGGCAAATAGTTGAGCTTGCCGTCTGTTCTAATGAACAGCTTGTTCTTCAAACTTCTCACCACGGGCCCAGACACCGACGTATCCCCAAGTTGCGGATCCGATAATCTTAGTTCGATTGGAACAGAACCTAGTCCATCAAAGCCAGCCTCATCAATGGCAGCCGCCGGCAGTGTAACCACGAAACCACGTGCCGCCTTCTCAACATCAACCGGCGCTTCGCCGCGCGCCGCGCCAACTAAAAGCGTCAAGCCTGCTATGCCCATGAGTATTTGTAGTAAATAGTTAATCTGAGTAGGCATTTTAAGTCCTCCTTTGGTAAACCTTGTTTAGGTATGGGGTTCCGGCAGGAATCGTCCGCCGGGTAAATACGAACATGAGCGGATTGGTGCTGTGACTTTTTGCACAAAGGCTTTGTTAAATATTCACATTGAATATTCGGAAGCCATTTCAGCAGACCCAGCCATGTATACACGCGTCCAGACAGGCCGGAGTTGAGGTCACGAGACAAAACTTAAAAATGGGATCATCAAGCGGGCCAGTTGAGCCGCCAGTGCCTAGTTCAGCCGCAATTGCACTGAGCTGATCCAGGCGTCTCAGGCTTCGCTGCCGCTCTTTTCGATAAAGCGCGGTGTCTGGCATCTTCGTAATGCAGGTTCTTAACTCCGCTGGCGTCGAGAAGGTCAGCACGCACGATCTTTCATACGGGGTTATTGAGGGCAGCGCACCGTAGATTGTGTTAATGGTTGACTGGTCGTGTTCGGCGAGAGCTGTCCCACTTGCGAGGATAGTCGCGAGCCCGGCGGCGACTAGTAGGCTAGTAGTATTCCTGGCGATACCGATGCTGATTGGAGGTGCGGTGTTTTTCATGATAGATACCTCTGTATTGGTTGACAGTCCGGTCCTTGGACCGGGTGCATTACTAAAATCATGTTCGTCGCACATGCTGCGCGACTTGGATAAGAGTTTAGCCACCTGACTATGAAGGTGCTTGCAAGAAGAATGAATTTTCGATGATGAAGTATGAAGAACCGTGAAACGGCCTAGGCGGGACTGTCTCAAAAGAAACGCAGCAAACTGGTTGCGCCTTAGCGCGGAGCGTCCGCGATAGTTCGCTCTTGTAACCTGGCCGGTATTTCCAACGCGTGAAACAAACAGCGCTTTCGCCCCGCTTCAAAAAGTGATTACGTAGCGTTTTCTCAACCGATCGGGGGAGACGTAATGTGCGGACGGAATCGTCGCGAGCAAAAAGGGATTCCACCGTTGCGGTGGCAAAGTCATGTTCTGGTTGTCGCGCTTACAACAGTGTTTGGATTGCCCTACGC
>JBOGXL010000542.1:0-1574 GCA_050694575.1 Actinomycetota bacterium
GTCCCCAACACCCGGCGGCGCACGGCGTGCTGCGGCTGGTGCTGGAAATGAACGGGGAAGTGATCGAACGCGCCGATCCGCATATCGGTCTGCTCCACCGCGCGACGGAAAAGCTCGCCGAGAGCAAGCCCTATAACCAGAGCATCGGGTATATGGACCGCCTGGACTATGTGTCCATGATGTGCAATGAGCACGCCTATGTGATGGCCATCGAGAAGCTGCTCGGGGTCACGCCCCCGCTGCGCGCCCAGTATATCCGGGTGATGTTCGACGAGATCACCCGCATCCTGAACCATCTCATGTGGTTAGGGGCGCATGGCCTGGATATCGGGGCCATGACGGTGTTATTGTATTGCTTCCGCGAGCGTGAGGATCTTATGGACTGCTACGAGGCGGTCTCGGGCACCCGCATGCATGCCACGTACTATCGACCCGGGGGGGTGTATCGGGATCTGCCCGAGCGCATGCCCCACTATGAATCCTCCCGTTGGCGCAGCGAAAAAGAAGCGGCGCGCTTGAACAGCAATCGCCAAGGCAGTTTGCTCGACTTCATCGAGGATTTCGCCGATCGCTTTCCGTCCTGCGTGGACGACTACGAGACCTTGCTAACCGATAACCGGATCTGGAAACAACGCACGGTGGGGATCGGGGCGGTCAGCCCGGAGCGCGCCTTGCAGCTGGGATTCAGCGGCCCGATGGTGCGCGGCTCAGGCGTGGAGTGGGATCTGCGCAAGAAGCAGCCCTACGAAGTCTACGATCGCATCGATTTCGATATCCCGGTCGGGGTCAATGGCGACTGCTACGATCGCTATCTGGTGCGCGTGGAAGAGATGCGGCAATCGACTGCTATTATCAAACAATGCGTGCGCTGGCTGCGCGAGAATCCGGGTCCGGTGGTGATTGAGGATCACAAGCTGGTGCCGCCGCGCCGCGGTGAGATGAAAGAGGGCATGGAGTCTTTGATCCACCATTTCAAACTGTTCACCGAAGGATATTGTGCACCCGAAGGGGAGACCTACTGCGCGGTGGAGCACCCCAAAGGCGAGTTTGGCATTTACCTCATCTCGGACGGAGCGAATAAACCCTATCGGGTGAAGATCCGGGCCGCGGGCTTTGCCCACTTATCGGCTATGAACGAGATGGTAAAAGGCCATATGCTGGCCGATGTGGTCGCGATCATCGGCACCCAAGACATCGTCTTCGGTGAGATCGACCGGTGAGCCAAGACAACCGCCTCTCCCATCACGCCCGCGAAGCCATCAATGCGGCGCTGGCGAAATATCCCCCAGAACGAAAGCGCTCGGCCGTGCTGGCGGCTTTGCATGTTGTGCAACATGAGAACGGCGGTTGGCTTAGCACAGAACTGATGGATAAAGTGGCGGATTACTTGGAGCTGCCCCCGATTGCCGTCTACGAGGTCGCGTCGTTTTACTCCATGTTCGAGACTAAACCGGTCGGCCGTCACAGCGTCTCGGTGTGCACCAACATCTCCTGCATGCTGCGTGGCGCCGATAAGGTGGTTGAGCATATCGAGAAAAAGCTCCGAACCACCCTGGGACAAAGTACGCCCGACG
>JBOGXL010000543.1:0-1694 GCA_050694575.1 Actinomycetota bacterium
AGCCGCCAGCGTGTCGCGAAATCGGCGTCGCCCGGCGGCAATGTCCAGATACAATGCAGATGATCAGGTAGAACCACCATGGCGTCCACCTCGAATGGGCGATTCGAACGCACTGCGCGGAACGCCATTCGCAAGACCTCAACCGCATCCTCGGACGCAAACAGCGGCCGCCGTTGCTCCGTCACCACGGTGAAGAAGAACGAACCACCCGGAAGGAATGCGCGCCGGTATCTCATCTGATTCGTCGGGTTACGCTCCGCTAACCCGACCTACTCGACTCCACCGTCACGCCGTCAACGAGCGAACGATGGGTCGCGCGATTTGCGCCAGCGCAACATAGGGGTCGGTGACAACTGAGAACATTCTCATACGTCTACGACCCCCTTTGCACAGCGGTCAGGCCGCGAGCTTCAACTCCACCTTGAGTCTGGCGCGGGTGGCGAGGGTGATGAGCATGTCCAGGCTGAACTTGTCCCACTTGCCGCGCACCAGATCAGAGACGCGCGACTGCCCGATCCTGAGTCGCTCCGCCGCCTCCGTCTGGGTCCAACCATGCTCCTCTATCAAGAGTCGCAGGCGGGCCATGAGGTCGGCCCGCATTGACAGGATGGCTGCTTCTTGGGCGGGAAGCCGAGATCGAGAAACACATTGCCGGAAGATCCGGTTATGCGTATGTCATCGTCGCGCATGACTCCACCCCCTATCCCCTGGTAACGTCTGCGTGCCAACTCGATATCTTGCCGGCGCGTGCGCTGCGTTTTCTTCTGGAAAGCATGGAGTACATAGACAGCCTCTGAAAACTTGGTCACATAGATGACGCGCCACTCGCCGAGCACGCCACGTCCCACGTCCGCCATGGGTTTCCAGTCGGAGGGTGTCGCCCCGTTCTGGACTTGCCACAATTCGAATCCCGCTGCCCGCCTGGCTTCCGCAGGGAAGGCACACAGATCGTCATGGCTGGTCCCGACGAACTTGAGTGGCTTCATTAACGATATTATGTAAGTATTTTGATACCCGCTCAAGGCCCATATCGGCGGGATTGCCGTTGTGCCGGTACCTCAAGTCATTTTAGGATTTTTAGATCGACTAGGGTCCACTTCTCACACCGGCCGTTTCACCTTGTCGTAGGTATCCATGAAAACACCTTCCGCCTGGTATTTCTGCCTGACGCTGTCATACAGGGCGCAGCGAACATCCGGCGGTATTCATCGCGGGTCAGCAAGCGTAGCGTGCGCTGTGCGCACGAAATAAAATCATTCGGGCTACTCCCGCCGCGCGCTGACTCCTGGGGTCTCTGAATCGCGCCCTAAGCGCCGATCGCCCGGTTTATGGCCACGCCGCTTTTGGGAACATCAAATTCGCGATGAGCGCGAGTTTGAGAGTCAGGTCGCTTCCGTTCATTGGAATCTGGTCCAACACGGCTAGCAATAATAGGTCAAAGCGCCTGCTCACTGGATCTACAGGAGTCCGAGTAGAGTAATCGTGCGCGCAGCGCACACTACTGGCTGCTCAGTATGTCAAGGCCTACCTCATGGGTCAGAAGATCGACGGCAAGGATGCCGAGGCGATTTGCAAGGCAGTCAGCCGGCCGGCCGGGGATGCGTTTTGTGGCGATCAACACGGAGGCCGCAGCAGGGATATCCAGATGTTACATCGGATCCGCAGCCGCTTGGTGGGGGAGCGGACTGCGCGGC
>JBOGXL010000544.1:0-2013 GCA_050694575.1 Actinomycetota bacterium
CCCGTCGCAACGACGAGCGCGATCAGGCCGTGGCGGATCGTGCGCCGCTCGGCTCTCCAGTACCCGAAGACGCGCCCGACGGCGGGCAGACGCTCGGGGAACTTCATCCAATTCGCTCCGCTCGATATCCATAACGCGTCCAGTTTGGTCGAAAAAACGCCTGTGCTGGTAGACCGAACCCCCTGCTACGCTCCCTGGATGCTCTCGGTGAAAGACGCTCAGGAGCGCATCCTGGAGCGTATCTCGGTCCTCGATCCGCTCGAGTTGTCGGTGACGGAAGCGCACGGATGTGTCCTCGCCGAGACCGTCACTGCACCCGAAGACCTGCCGGCTGCGGCGACGGCGGCCGTCGACGGCTTCGCGATCCGCTCCGAAGACACGGTTAATGCGAGCTCGACGCCGGTGAGCCTCACCGTGATCGGCGAAGCGAACGCCGGTCGTCCGTTCGCCGGACGTGCGGCCTTCGGTGAAGCGGTGCGCGTCGCCGCGGGCGCATCCATGCCCGACGGATCGAACGCGATAGTCCGGCGGGAGGACGTCGCCGTCGTCGGGTCGTCGATGGCGATAGGTCGTTCCGTCCCCTCGGGGGCGAACGTCAGGCCGGCGGGTCAGGACATCGCGCGCGGTGATCCGGTGATGCAGGAGGGACAGCGCATCCGCGGGATGGATGTCGGGGTGCTGGCGGCGCTCGGCCGGTCGCGCGCCCAGGTGCGCCCCCGGCCCCGGGTCGTCACTTTCTCGACGCCCGACCAGATAGGCGCGGCCGCCGGGGAGGGAGCCCTGGCCCGGGATCCGAGCGCGTACGCGATAGCGGGGATGACGCGGGAGGCGGGCTCGGAGGTCACCCGCGGCGGGGTGGTGCCGGCCGATCCCGATGTGCTGCGCGAGAAGTTCCAGTCCTACCTGCCCCAGGCCGACGTCTTCATCACCTCGGGCGGGATCTCCGATGCCCATGAGTCCCACGTCCGGACGGCCGTCACGAGGCTGGGGTCGGTGGACGTCTGGTCGATCTCCACCCAGCCCGAGACCTCAGTCGCCTTCGGCAACGTCGAGGGCCGGTCCCTCTTCGGCCTCCCGTCGAGCACCGTGGGTGTGGTGCTGGCCTTCGAGCTCTTCGTCAGGCCCGCCCTGCTCAAGCTCGCCGGGCGCCAGACGGTGCGGCGTCCCGAGGTCGATGCCGTCCTCGAGGACGCCGCCGATCACCAGATGGGCCGGGAGTCTTACCTGCGGGTCCGAGCCTGGCGCGACGAGATGGGCTGGCGTGCCAAGCTCTCGGGTCGGCAGGGGCCAAGCGTCGTTTCGACCGTCGCCCTGGCGAATGCCTTCGCCGTGCTGCCCGCCGACAAGGGCTCGGTACAGAGCGGAGACCAGGTGCGGCTCATCCTCTTGGAGCCACTCGAGGGCTGGTAAGCGCTCACCACCGAACACGAACCACAGGGACGTAGTTACATCCTTGCTATTTATCCTCACCCGGTGCTAGGTTCCCCGGCGACGAGATGCCCACCAGTTGTTGTGGGGGCTACGCGTGGGGATACTAGTTCTGGTCTTGGTAGCGGCTTGGGCGCTGGTACTCGGGCCGCCGCTCCTCCAAACCCTGGGGAACTCACCGCTAGATACTGAACGTATGTTCCGACGGACGATGAAGGCCATGGGACGACGACCCCGGTACGGAGCGCTCGGCGGACGCAGCATCCTCGTCCCGGCCAAGGCCCCCTACCCGCTCCGGCCGATGCTCGGGCCGGGCGGGATGCCGGGGTCGGTGAGCTCGCGGACGGCCGCCGAGCGGCGTCGCCGCAACCTCGCTCACCTGGCGATCATCGTGATAGCGACCTTCGTCCTGGCCTGGGTGCCCGGACTGCGCTTCCTGCTCGTCCTCAACCTCATCGCCGACCTGCTCCTGGTGCTCTACCTGGCCGCGGCGGTCTTCCTCGTCGTGTGGCCGAGGGCCGATAAGGAGCCGCTGCCGGTGATCGAGGACCCGGCCCACCAGGCCGCCGAGAGTCTGTAGCGGCT